>WAOB01000001.1 GCA_015521505.1 Nanobdellati archaeon
GTATATACCGATGACAAAACCTTTGAAAAGATAAAATACGAAGATATTTATAGAAGTATGGTAGGAAAGGAATTAAAAGGAAAGAACTCATTTGTAGGAAAGTATGTTAAAATAGAGAAGAGATTTGAATTACTTGAGAAGGTTCTTGAATCTATATCAGAAAATCAGGGCATATATAAAAATCTTGTGAAGTATATCGCTCCATTCATATATGAAAAGATTAAAAAGCATAGCAATTTTAGAGAAGATTACGAAACTCATATTAATAACAAATTCAAATTGAGGCATCTCAAATATGCTTTAATGAATGTCAAACTTGCCCACGATGAAAAGAAAAACAATAATTATAGGATTTCATATCTTGATATTTATACTTGTATGGCTTTAGGAGAGACATTAAGGGAAGAATCAAATGTAGATGTATTAAATGAAAATGAAGAAGGAAATGCAAATAATAAGAAATACTCTTCTCCCCAATCAATTCTACATACCAATACTGTGACTGAGGAAAAAGATACATTTACTTTAGGAAATGTTTCACCAGAAAAAGAAAATATTGAGGAGCATTATATTCAAAATACCTCCACTCAAGTTGCAGAACGAGCTACATCTAAAAGCAGAGAACAAGAAGATAACGAAAACAAAAATTCAGGTATTGATAAGAAGACGTTGCTGACAGGAGTTGGTTTTGCAACGGGAGCTGTTGGGATATTAGGTATTAGTTGGTTGTCGCTGATTGTTGCATCGTATCTTATCAACTCTTGTAGTAGTAAAATAGATTCACAAATTAATAGAGAGGAAAACAGGATATCTCAAACTGTTGTCGATGTTGTTAAAAACCATGAGGAGAAAAAAATCAACAAGGCAAATTGTTTAGAAAGCATGAAAGAATATGTTACTGAACAGGGTGCTAAAATAGTAATATCTAAAAAAGAGAACGGATTTAATGTAGTTTATATAGACAAAGTTCCTGAAAGAAAAGGTCTTATAGAAACAGATAAGGATTACTTTGTTAAGAATGAATTAAAAAAATTAAGTAATGAGATTTATTCTCATTTGACAAAGAAAGGTTGTAAGATTTCAGACTTCCAAATTTACAAGACTGAGAATTATGTTGGATGGGGGGCTAAATTTGATAAGGATGATGATGGTAAAGAAGATGGGATTTTATGGCTTGCAAGTGCAAGAGTTCCATACCAAGAGGCAGTATCTACAATAGATACCATACAAGAACAGAAAGTAAAAAAAGAGGAAATAAATGTTGAAGTAGAAAAACAAATCCATGCTGATAAGCAACAAGTTAGAGTGGAACAATCTGGTTTAGAAAAACACTCTGAACGGAAGATGACTGATAAAGGTATTGAGGAATATTCAACACATAGTCCTTCTTCTACATATCTCAATAACATACCTGTTAGTGATAAAAGTGTAAAAAGATCTCTAACACTTACTCAGATAATAGATAATGTGGATGGGAAAGTTGATGGGAAATATTTTGATTTAAGGCATAGGTGTGAGGATGAGTTGAATAGGTGTGTAGTTGGTGTAGGGGGGGAAGGAGGTCTTTACTTTTATGATAATGAAAATAGGGATTGGGCAATACCTAAATCATATAGAGATGCTTTGTCTGAGAATGGATTTGTAGTTTCTGAGAACGGAATAGTGAAGGTTTTTAATGAAGATACAAACGAGTGGAAGGAGATTATAAGTTATGATTTGTATTATTATCCTAAAAACAATGGTGAAATCATTAGGATAGAAATGTTTGAAGAAAAAACCGCAGATTTTAGAGGAAGATTAGTTTTTTGATCATAACCTGCCATAACTCCACAAATCAAACCATTTAAGGATTTGCTTGGTGTATTCCTCGGATGTATAAAACTTTATAAATCCTGCATTACTTTCTAAGAATATTTTTTTGTATTTTTCTTCTTGCTCTTTTGCTAACTTTTCAAATTTATCTTTGATTTTGTCTACATTAACTTCAGTTATGCTTCCATCTATAGGATTTTGAAATCTTAAATATCCCACATCATTAGGAAGATAGGTGTCCCTTAAATCCCTAACCATTATACCTAATACTCCATCAAATTTAAATGATGCTGATTTCAACAATTCATCCCAATCATCTCCTGCAGAAATGAAATCAGAGATTATGACAAGAACCGCTCTATTTTGAGATACTTTCATTATGAAATTGAGTGCTTCTTTGAAGTTTTTCCCTCCCTTCCAGTTTTCTTTATTTATCAATTCTGCAAGTATTCTTGTTGTTTGAATAGTAGAGTTTTCTGGAGGTAGGTAAAGAAGTTCATTATTAAACATGACCATACTTACTTTATAACCACTTTCCACTCCTGCTATTGCTAAACTACCTGCTAAGAGAGTTGCATATTCTCTTTTAAGTTTTTCTTGAGTTCCGAAATCCATAGTTGAGGAACCATCTACAGCGATTATTAGTTCTAAATCTTGTTCCTCTTCATATACCTTGACATAGAGTTTATCTAATTTACCTGAAGTGGACATTCTTGCAGACACTTTCCAATCTATCAGAGAAGCATCATCTGTTGGTAGGTATTTTCTTATATCTGAGAATTCTATTCCTCTACCTCTTAAAACTATTTTGTATTTTAAGATCAGTCTAAACAAGTCAACAAGTTTTTTAACATCTCTGTTTATCTCTATTATTTTGTTCTTTACCTCTTCATTAAACTTTGCCTTACTATATCTTACTTTAATCATAATATTTTATTATGTAATTTTGTGGTATATATTTTAGTGTTATTTTCAGGAGTAAAATATTTATAGGGGTTAAGTATTAATTTAATGTTATGGTAGATATGAAAACAAAACTCCACTCCACGTACGAGTTTAACAACCAATAACAAGGAGTGGAGTGGAGAAAGGATAAGCAGAGAAATACCTACTAAACACCCCTCCTCTAAGAGAACCTCTCAC
>WAOB01000002.1 GCA_015521505.1 Nanobdellati archaeon
AATTTGTTCTAATATTATCTTAATCAACGTTAACTTAAGATTTATTGTTAGGTTTATAATTGACATAAAAAATTTGTTTTCTATGATGAAAAAACTGACTTCTGAAATGTGATGAAAACCCAGCTCTCTGATTTATCTAATATTAAAAAAATTTCAAATCATCAATTATTGATAATTTATTGTGATAAATATGCTGAATCAAGTGCACCGTGTAATTTTAGTGATAATAGTGTTGTTTATCTTTGTTTCAATAATACGAGAAATTGTAGTGCCTGAAGATTTTGGTGTAGCAGGTCACTTTAGATATAGTAATATAAAAGAATGGGAACAATTGGAACCTAAATTGGTAGGTGAATATAAAGAAACATGTGCAACATGTCATACAAAACAGTTTAAAGAATGGAATGAAGGAATACACGCTGGAATAAGTTGTGAAACCTGTCATGCATTAGTAGGAAATGTTGAAAGATATCCAGGTAGACTACATTTATCAAATCCATCGAAATATAAGATGTCAAAAGATTCCAGAGAACTATGTTTAAGATGTCATGAAAAGTTGGAATCTAGACCAAAATTCATAAAACAAGTTATATCTGAACAACATGCACCAAAGGGTAAGTGTACAACATGCCATAATCCTCATAATCCAATAAAACCGTTGCTCATCAATAAATATAAAACTAACATATCCTTGATAACAAATAAATGTAATCCATGTCATGTTGGAACAATATATAGATTACAAGCGTTAGCGAAAGAAAAAGATTCAGAGTCAATTTTGGATTTCCTATACAGTGTAAGACACCCCGGATATTCTGTTGTTTCAACAATTGAGAAAGAAGAAATGAAGAAAATTATAGAAGAACTTTCAGAAAGAAAAG
The DNA here is from genome assembly GCA_015521505.1 of Nanobdellati archaeon. Taxonomy (GTDB): domain Archaea; phylum EX4484-52; class EX4484-52; order EX4484-52; family JAADEF01; genus WAOB01. Next base: position 882 of record WAOB01000002.1, read on the forward strand.
TTGAAGAAAAAAGAATCGAAAAAAAGACAGGAACTACTAAAATAATAGAAAATAGATGTAACGTTTGTCATTCGGATACGATAAGTAAACTGAGAAATTCTTTAAAGATAAGAGGATTTGATGGTACATTAGACTTCATTCTAAGTGATAAACATCCTGGTAGTTTCATGATAAAGGATATTTCGAGAGAAACGCTTAAAGATATTTTGAACGAGGTGAAATGATTTGAAAGTCTCACGTAGACGTTTCATAAAAATGTTATCTGTTGTTTCGGTTGCATTTTTTATAAAAAGTAAAATCGATAAAGTGTTTGCAAAAGAGGAAAAAAAGAAGAAAAGATATATCATGGTTGTAGATATAAATAAATGTATAGGTTGTGGTAGCTGTGTCATTGCATGTAAGTTGGAAAACGAAGTTCCACTTGATGCAGAAGTTTACAGAACATGGGTTGAAAGATACATAGTTACGAAAGATCATAAAGTGTATGTAGATTCTATAAAGGGAGGAATAGATGCTTATAAAAAGAATCCAATAGGAAAAGAAATCAAAAAGGAAGATGTTATCAAAACGTTCTTTGTTCCTAAATTATGCAATCAATGTGAGAATCCAAGCTGTGTTCAAGTATGTCCAGTTGGAGCAACTTATAAAACGGAAGATGGTGTTGTTCTAGTAGATAGAAAATGGTGTATAGGATGTGGTTACTGCATTCAAGCATGTCCATATGGTGCAAGATTTTTCCATCCAGTTGTTAAGACAGCTGATAAGTGTACATTCTGTTATCATCGTATAAAGAAGGGTTTAAAACCAGCATGTGTAACCGTTTGTCCGACACGAGCTAGAATATTCGGTGATAAAATGAATCCAAACGATGAGGTTTATAAGATATTGAAAAACGAAAAAGTCAACGTATTAAAACCTGAAACTGGTAATGAGCCGCAGGTCTTTTATATAGGTATGAGTAAGGAGGTTAGATAAATGGTTGAGGTTCATGGTTTCGATTGGACTATTAAGCAACTGTATACATATCCTAATGAATATATCTATTGGTCAGTTTTAATAGTTGTATATCCTTACATAACTGGTTTAGTAGCAGGTGCTTTCGTCGTATCCTCGTTATACCACTTATTCAAAAAAGAGGCATTAAAACCTGTATCAAGATTTGCATTGCTACTCTCTTTAGCATTTCTATTAGTTGCACCGATGCCTTTATTATTACATCTGCAACATCCGGAGAGAGCTTTTAACATATATTGGACACCAAACACTAGTTCAGCAATGGCAATGTTTGGTTACGTATGGTTAACGTATTTCATAATCCTATGTCTTGAAATATGGTTTGTATATAGAGCAGATATCGTTAGAATGGCAATGGAATATAAAGAAAAGAGAGGATTTTTCAACAGAATCAAATACTACATATATAAAGCTTTAACTCTTGGATATTACAGAATCGATGAAGAAGCGTTAAAATTGGATGAAAAGGTTGGTAAATTTCTTTCAGCGATAGGAATACCTGCAGCATGTTTTTTACATGGATATGTAGGTTTTATATTTGGATCGGTTAAAGCAAATCCACTATGGAATACACCAATGATGCCAGTAATATTTCTCGTATCTGCAGTAGTATCGGGTATTGCGTTAACGATATTTAGCTATATAATTGCGATGAAAATAATGAAGCGAGATATTGATATGGTAGCATTGAAGACAATGTCCTATTATTTGGTGTTATTCATACTACTCGACTTCGCTCTTGAAATGCTTGAAATATTAAACCATGCCTATAAACAAACGGAAGACTGGGTTGTACTAAAAAATATAGTATTTGGAAGCTTTGCTTTCACAATATTTGGAGTACAATTTCTTATAGGATTAGTTATACCAGCTATAATACTATCATTACCAGGTTTAACCGTTAGAAGAGCATTCTTTGCATCAATTCTAGTATTGATTGGTGTACTAAGTATGAGATGGAACGTAGTAGTTGGTGGACAATCTTTCTCCAAGTCACTTTACGGATATATGGTATACGATTATCCAATATTTTCGACAAATATACTTATACTAAAAGAATCGGTTACTGCAGTTGCTTTCTTACTCTTGCTACCATTTATCTTCTTAATAATCTTCAACAAAATATTACCAGCGTTTGAATTCAAAGAAGAAAAGCATTCCACACATTAATTTATTTTTTATTTTTTAATGATGAATATCTAATCATCTGAAAAATGATGAACCACCTCTCGACTGATTTTTTAATCCAACAACTCTCGATTGTTTATGATTACGAGGAAAGTATCTATAAATATCAATACCTTTAAGTTTCATATAATATCTTATTTCCGCTTCATAGTCAGACTTTTTTATCCTATCACTATAATCTTCCTCAACTATAAAGTAACGATTAACTAGACTTCTTAACGTTTTATAACCGAGTCCTTTGAGTGGAGAGACTATTTCAACGTTGTACCTATCTTCTATACTTCTAATCTCTGATATAGATAAGTTTGGAACTTTATCATCTCTTCTTATTCCATCAGCAATTATTTTTGCATCATATCTTTTTATCACTTCTTCTATAGAGAGTTTATGTAAAAGATTCAGAGCCTTTGAAACTTTTCCCGTTTTTATTATCGTTTCAATAATTTTTTCCAACAGTTCTTTATTCATCTCTAAAATCATAAACTCGTATCCTAAAAGATCAGCAACATGCTTTGCGTATTTATAGAAGGGATAAACTCCAAACGATACATTAACCGCGATTATATTATAACCTAATTTTTTAAGGATTAATCCTGCTAATGAACTATCTTTTCCACCACTAAACAGTAAGAAAACATTCATAAATATCAATTAAAAAACTATTAATCTACAAATAATTCTTTTATAATATAATAATTTTAGCACGTTAATTTTTTTATAAATTACAGTGGTAATGATGTATCATAAGGTTGTATTAATTTTCGGTATAATAATTTTAAGCATAACAGTTATGCCAAACATATTAGCAAAGTTTCAAGGACAACACTATTTCATAGCTCCTCAAAACGTTCAATGTACTAAATGCCACGCCGATGTTGCTCAGGAACTTCAACAATCCGAAATTATAGGTCATATACAACAAGGATGTAGAGGATGTCATGTAGCAATACCTGATATTCAAAACTATGAGTTTCATGCTGCTGCATTAGTTGAATGTCTAGCATGTCATGGTGGTGTTTCATCAGAGTTTAATGAAGTTGTTGAAGCACATAGACCTTTCTTCATAGCTGCTAATGAAACGTTTAATACAATGTCAGGGGCAAACGAAGCATGTATTGCTTGTCATACTCATGGTGGAAAAGCAGAACTGACTGAACCTAAAAACTATACGGTATATGCGAATTTTACGTGTGATAATCCATCGGATATAACAACCTGTAAATGGATATTTAAAGTTGGAATTAAATAATTATCCTTGATAATTATTTAACTTTTAATTTTTATAATTTTTAAAATATCGATTTCTAGAAATACATAAAATTTTAAATTATTCATTGATGTGTTACAAATTTATTACATATATATTCGTAAAATTTCGTAAATTTTAGGTACTTTTTTATCATTTTTATCACAACATGTTAATAAATGCGGTATAGGATATTAAT
>WAOB01000003.1 GCA_015521505.1 Nanobdellati archaeon
AACTATTAGGGTTGTGGATATTATCAACAACACCATTAACATAACAACCTTACTAAAAATTCTTTTCATAAAGGATTTTTCTCCTATGTAGAATATATAATTTTCCTTAATTCTTGCCTAATATCTTAGAAATAAACTCATCCATCTCTTTCTTAAGTTGATCTCCAATAAATTGCTTTCCTCTAGAGAAATAGTCCATCTTAACTGCTTTAGATATCTTTAAAGATAAAACTCTCGCGATTCTACCTCTATGCCTTTTTGGAGCCTTCTGAATATAGGGAGAAAGGAAAATCACCCCGTGTTTAGGTGATTTTCCTCTGCCTAAAAGGTGCATGAACAATGCCTTCTCTGCTCCTATGACTTGGATCGTAGATGAAGGCATTAAAGCAAGTTTTTCCAAACTTCCACTCTCAGACAATAACTTTGCAGTAAGTTTAGGCCCTATAAGATAAGAAGTATTAGGCATTATTTCTTCAACCATCTTTTCCAAGGTTTTTTCTATTTTTTCTATTAATTTATACATTTCTAATGTTCTCTTCGCCATATCTCTAACAAGAGAAATATATCTTTCATCATCCACTATCCTATCTAAAACAGCTTTATACTTAACTTTTCCCTCTGCAACATCTTTAACAAATTCCTTATTTGATGTATACCTCTCATACACTCCTGGATATAAATAAACACACAATTCCTTTATTCTTATAACGCTCTCATTAACTATCCTTTCATAACTTGCCAAAGAATCATACAAAAGAACACATATTTTACTTAAATCCATACTGTCCTTTATTTTTAAATTAAGAAATTCTATAGCAATATCTCTTAATCTGTTAATGTTTTTCTCGTTATTCTCAAATACCCCCTCAAGTGCTCTATTATTATAAATCTCTTTTATAGCATTTTCTTTATCAAAAGGATAGTATATCTTATCATTGTATTTGGAAAATATCTCTTTTTTTTCTAAATCACTTACTTCTCTATTCAAAACTTTCTTTAGATTGAGTGCAATCTCTCTTGGATCTTCTCCCAAAGAGATAACCTGTTTTTCTCCATCCTTAACAATAATTAAAGAATCACACGACAAAGAAACATACACTGCCATGAAATCTTATAAACAACAAACATTTTAAAAGATTTTACATGCCTAAATCCTTTAAATAACCTTCTTTTTCTAACCACAATATTTCTGCTTTCCTATATTTATAAACTATATCTCCTTTTTTATCTCCTTGAATATCCCACGGCCTTACAATAACATAATCACCCTCTCTAAGCCATAGTTTTTTTCTTAATCTACCAGGCACTCTACATACTCTTATCTTCCTATCAGAGCAAATAACATTAAATCTTCCATGCCCAAGTCGAGATTCTATAACCCCTAAAACCTCTCCTTCTTCTGGAAGTTTTGCCCTTACTATCTCTTCCTCTCCTTCTAAAACATCCCTCATCCTCTCCTCATCAACCATCATTAACACCTTTCTCTTTTATTAAGTATACTACTCTACTCACCCTTTTTCCATCTTTTATACCATAAAATATATGACTTGTTTTTAAAATATATTGTTTTTTATCATAACTTCTAACAATCTTATATGCAATCTTTTTTGATCCTAAATAAATATCTTTACCCCCTTTAACCTTAACAATTTTAGAAATGAAATTTCGAGGCATATAGGATAATCGAACCATAGAAATTATCTTCTCCTCCTCTCTCTCTAAAAAATCATCACTTCCTCTAAGTTGTATTATTGCTTCATAATAACCACCATACATTCTTGAACACTCATCGCAAATACCATAATTTAGTTTAATTATCTTACTTCCTGTTTCGTAACCTACTCTTAATATTTTAACAATTTTCTCATTAAAAATATCCTCAATATATCTTTCAACATTATCAAAAATAGTACGAGGGGTATACCATCTTTTACCCAAGCGATATCTAAAACATTCCCTACATAAAACTAAAGAAATCTCTTCCTTCTTCTCATTTTTTTCCTTAATAGAACATTCCCTACACAATAATAAGATTGGTTTTTCTGATAATATTTGTTTACCACATCTTATACAATATTTTCTCAATGCCATTATCATAATTAACAGTTAATTATTTATAAATATTGTTTCCATTAGATATATGGTTTTCAAGATGCAGAAAATTAAAGGGATAATATTTGATTTTGATGGTACCTTAGTAGATAGTGTCAATGCATACGTAGATGCATATTACACAACATTAAAAGAGCATGGATTTGATATAAAAAAAGAAAAGATTGCAGAACTATTAGGATATAGTGATAAAAAGATTATTGAAACACTGATTAATGACTCTGCTAATGCAGAAAAGATATTAGAAAATTATAGAAAAAAAGTAAGAAACAAAGAATTTGCATCGTCTCTAAAGCTCTTTCCAAAAACTAAAGAGATGTTAATACAACTTACTAAGAGTAAGATAGGCGTCTTTATACTTAGTGGAAGCGATAAAAAAATAATGGAACACATCCTTGAAGAGAAAGGAATAAAGAGATATTTTAAAGAAATAATAAGCACAAGAGATGATGGTTTTAACGAAAAACCCGATCCTGAAGCAGTAGAATATATATTAAAGAAATATTCTTTAAAAAGAGAAGAAGTAATATTTGTGGGTGATGGAATGTTGGATTTTTTAATGGCCAAAAATTCTGGAATAAAGTTCATAGCAAAATTAGGTAATTATTTTAACGAAGAAAATGCTCTTGAGACGGGTCTGTCTTATGTATACTTCCCCTATGAAATATTATCATTAATTAAGAAAAAATTGATATGTTTAGTTGGTCTTGCAGGTTCTGGTAAATCAACAGTAAAAGACATTATCACACGTGAGTATAATATTCCTTCCATAAGGTTTGGCGATATAACTGAAAAGATAATAAAAGAGAAAAAGTTAGAATTAAATGAAGAGAACGAAAAGAGGGTTAGAGAGGAGATAAGGAAAAAATACGGTATGGAAGCGTATGCTAAACTAAATTTAGAGAAAATAAAAGATCTATTCAACAAAAGTGATGTGGTGTTAGTTGATGGTTTATATAGTTGGGAAGAATGCCTTTATCTAAAGGATACTTTAAATGATACAGAAATCTTTCTCTTAGCAGTAATATCAGATAAAAGAACAAGATATTATAGGATAAGCGAAAGAAAAGACAGAAGGCTTAGATATGAAGATGTTTATATTAGAGATCTTAACGAATTGAAAAAACTTAACAAATCCTTTCCTATAGTACTAGCAGATTATTTTATAGAGAACAACTATTCATTAAAAAAATTAAATGAGAATGTAGAAAAAGTGATGAAGAAGATCCTACTTATTTAACATTCTGGCGTAAATTCTCTCACACCACACTCACTACCCAGTCGTATGGTTTTTATATCCTCACATTGTTTTGTTATATCACAATCATAAGCAACATATCTTTCTGTTGATTTTCCTTCTATGTATTTAGAACCTTTTAAAATACACATACTTCCATCATTGAAGAATATCCTAAAATCAGTTATAGTAACATTAAGTTCAGAAGGGTTTTGTAACAAAACATAAAATCTTTTATCTGAAATAAATCTCAAAAACAAGTCCCATAAAGATGATTGAATACCTGCAGTAAGAACTGCAAAAACCCCATCATCAAAAGTAACATCTGTAGAATAGGTATCTGAGGGATCGACTATACTAAAAATATCAGCTATGGTAAATCCCAAATCTGTTATTCTTATGCCTCTTGTTATACTATCTGCACTACTTCCTTCTTTCCATACTATAGTAAATTTGCCATTCCCGTAAGTAGAGGAAGGTAGTTCTTGAGAATATGAACTCGAATAAGCAACTGTTTCTGAAACAACTTCTGTCAGCGATGCATCATACACAACATATCTGATCTCATTTATTCCTGATGGAACAATCTTTTCAAAAGCCACAAGCAGATAATCACTAGAACTTGACAATGCAGGCATGTATGCATCTGTTGTTACATTGCCTATAAAAACAACACTATTACCATCAAAACTTGCTATCTGTATTGTAGAGTTACCATAAGCATAAGTTTCATAAGCAACATAAAATTTACCATTGAAATACTCAACAGCAGGATTATACTGTAAAGGATCGTCATTAGTAACATCATAAGTGCTTAAGATATTTAGATTGGTATCTAAAACATCCAATTCTATATCTATTGTTTTATTCCTCCCTTCAGCATGAACTATAATGAGATGGGTGTTATTAGAAGCAACATCTGGAACTCTTTGATTATTTTCATCAAAAGTAATCCTTTTCCATCTCAACACATTGCCACTAATATCAATAATAGTAACATTTAATTCAAAATTAGTGCCATTAAAAATCTGATCTACAACCACAAAATCATTTCCCAATCTTCCTACTGTAACCAAAGTCGAATTTTTCCCTAAATTTGTTGCAGGTTTTATTTGTAGACCATTATGATCGTATATAGAAAACCAACTCTGATTATCATAATTCCACCCCGTCAATACAGCCCTACCTATCTTAGCAATTGAATCTCCATTGTATGTGGTTTGTTCTTGCCCAGGAGCAGAAGATACTTTTAAAAGATCTTGATATGTGATGTTAGATCTTATTGCCATATGAATTAATGAGGGTTGGAATTTTGCGCATTGTTCTAAAGTATAACCATGAAATGCTGTACTCTGATCAGCACCTTTTGTTAGATTAACAAGATAATCTTTGGCAAACAATTGATAAATAACTCCTATTGCGACAATAAATACTATCAATAAAACACCAGCAATCATCTCCCCGGATGATCTTTTAAGGAAATTAAAATTATTGTCCATAAGTATTATTTAAAACACTGTAAAATATTTAAATGTTGTTAAAAAACACCTACACTCATCCCTATTTTTGTAGTAATTCAATCAAAACCTCACGTGCATCTTTAGGGTCTGCACTACCTTTAGTTTCTTTTAAAACCATCCCTACTAAAAACTCCAATGCTTTCTCTTTTCCTGTCTTATAATCCTGAACTGCTTGTTCATATTTCTTAATAACCTGTAACGCATGTTCTTTTATCTTCTCTCTATCTATCTTCTCTTTAAACCCGTATTTTCTTATAACTTCTTGAGGTGGCATTTTATCATCAAATATTTTCCTCATTATCATCTCTGTGTTAAGATCATTAAATCTCCCTTCTTGATAAAGTTTTATAACATCAATAACCCATTCATCTCTAATAGAAGATGCTACATAACTTATATTGTGGTAATTAAGTATTTTTCTCAAAACCACACCAATCCATGTAGATGCGTGTTTAACTTCAATCCCCTCCTTTACTGCCTTTTCAAACAAATCAGCAACCTCTTTTTCATAAACTAAAGATTCTGCTATTTTAATATTAATACCGTATTCTCTCATAAATCTCGCTATTTTCTCATCTGGAAGTTCTGGTAAAGAAGATTTAATCTTCTCCATATAAGAAGCGTCCAATTCAATATAAGGCAAATCTGGATCAAAAATATATCCATAATCTTCCTCTGTCTCTTTTTTTCTCATACTTACTGTTATGTTCCTGTTCTCATCCCATCTTCTTGTTTCTCTCTCTATCTTACCATTTCTTAAAATGATGTTTTTTTGCCTTAAAATTTCATAATTGGCTGCAATTTCCACCTCTTTAATACCTGTTATATTCTTAACTTCTACTCTTTCCCCACCCTCTATAGAAATATTCAGATCGGATTTAAATGTTGCTTTATTTGAATCAAAAGCATCAACATATTGTACAATTTGCATTAGTTTTGTTAAATACGCTCTAATTTCTTCGGCATTATTGAAGTCAGGCTCTGTAACAATTTCCACCAAAGGACATCCCGATCTATTATAATCTATTAGAGTATATTCATTTCTATGAATTAATTTTGCAGGATCCTCTTCTATATGTATTCTCTTTATTCTTATATCTTTTTCACCTTTCGAGGTCCTTATTTTCACCTTACCATTTATACCTAAAGGAATCTCGTATTGTGTTATTTGATAATTTTTAGCCAAATCAGGATAAAAATATGTTTTTCTTGAAAAGAAGAATTGTTGATTTATCTTGCAATTTAAAGCAAGAGCAATCTTCAAAGCAAGATCTATAACTTTTTTATTAATTACCGGCTTTGTTCCCGGCATACCAAGACAAACATCACACACAGCAGAATTAGGTGGTAGCTCATCAAGATAAGAAGCATTTAAACAAGAACAAAAGAGTTTTGTTTTTGTATTAAGTTGAACGTGTGTTTCCAGTCCCATAACAACCCTTATCTCTTTCTCCATAACACAACCATGGTGGTGAAAACATTTAAAATATTAACGCAATTTATATTTTTTATGGTAAAGGTAATTGTAGTATATGACGAATCACTTAGGATAGCGCACCTCTAAATCATTATAATCCTGTCACTATAATCATTGCAGGCATTGATACAAGCCCTTAGAATCCGGAAAGACCTCTTGCATATTCTTTGAGCTCTATCATTCCAGCTCGTCCTCAACTGGCTCAAATCTAAGAATCAATCTCCCGTCCTTCTTCAAAACCTGTTCAACAACATCTGCATAAGGAGGTATCTCAACTACTTTAAAATACATTTTCTTATTATCTCTCGTATATGCTCTTATCTCTGCTGATCTCTCATTTATAGTAATATAAACATCATCCAAGCTCTCAACACCCTTTACATTCATTTCAACTTCTGTAAAGAAATCACCTCTCACTACATTAGCATCCGCATCAACTACTTCTTTAACATCTCTTACATAATCTTCATTTATATTTTGGTGTTTTGGTGATTGTTGGTTTCGTAAAGGTAATGGATTAACATTAGATCTTATATCAAAATTCATTTTAATTACATTACCAAAAATCATGTTTTGTAGATCTGTTATCATTTCTTTTAATAAATCATCCATTCCGTAAGAAAATTTATCATACCACTTTGTTTGTTCAAAACCACACCTCGGACAATAATTCCATCCTCTTTTTATCTCATAATTACAATTATTACAACTATTCGCCATTTTTACCATCACCCAAAACCTTTTTTAATATTTCTAATGGCTCATTAGGTTTAATTTCAAAACCCTTTGAAGTTAAGGAAAGTATCATCCAGAACATATCTGAGATTGTTTTTAAAGTTGCAATTTGCTTTATATTCTTACCTTCAAAAACCAAAGTGTCTCCTTCATAATCAAATGTAACTATAGTGAACTTCCCTGCAGGTAATTCAAACTGCTGTCCATTTTTACCCATCACTACTAAAACCACATCTTCCGGGGGTTTTATTTGTAATGCATGCTCTGCCATATCA
>WAOB01000004.1 GCA_015521505.1 Nanobdellati archaeon
TAACAGCATACTCAATGATTATATCTAAAGCATCTTTAATTCTATAATTCTCTAAAAGACCATCGATCTTTTTGAAAACATCATTGTTATTAAAATCAAATTCCAAATCTAATTCCTTCCCATCAAGTATCTTTACTATTCGATATCCTAAATTTCCAATGATCCCTACTAATTCTTTATTTATCTTTTCTTTGAAAACATCAAAAGAAAAATCTCCATCTGTAATATCATCAGGTATATTTCTAGCAAAATAGTATCTTATATGATCGCTATCCATAAACTCTGCTAAATCTCTTACATAAACAAAATTTCCTCTACTTTTACTCATCTTTTTCTTATTAAGTGTTAAATACCCTCTTGTAGGCATACTTTTAGGTAATGCAAAACCCATTACCATTAACATTGCAATCCAATAAATATAGTGAAAATAAACAATATCCTTTCCTATAAAATGAATTATCTCTGCCTTTTTTTCTTTCCATAACATAAATGCTCTCTCATTATAATTCCACACTGAAGATACATAACCAAAAGGTGCATCTACCCAAACATAAAAAAATTTATCCTTATGATTAGGTATGGAAAATCCAAAATAAGGATAATCTCTAGTTATATCTATGTCTTTTAGACCATCCTTAAGCCAAGATAGAGCATAATTTTTTGCATCTTCTTGCAAATTACTTTCTTCTAAATATTTCTTAATTTCGTTTTCTAATTTACTTAGAGCAAAGAAAAAATGTTTGGTATTTTTAATTAAAGGTTTAGATTTACATACAATACAATATGGATCAACAAGATCCATAGGTGAATAGGTTCTACCACACATCTCGCATACATCCCCATATTGGTCAAGGGCACCACAATAAGGGCAAGTACCTTTAATGAATCTATCCGGTAAAAACCTTTTACAGCTCTTACAATACAATGCCCTGATTTCCTTCTCATAAATAAGATTTCTTCTTTTTGCTTTTTCAAAAAACTCCTCAACAAGTCTTTTATTCTCTTCTGAATGAGTATAATAAAAATTATCAAAACAAATATCAATTTTCCTGAAATCTTTTTTAAACTCATCCCTAAATATCTTAACAAATTCCTCTGGTTCAAGATTAAATTTTAAGGCATTAACTTCTATAGGCGTACCATGCTCATCCGTAGCAGAAACAAAAACCACATTCTCATTACCAAGTTTAATCTTAGAATATCTGGCATAGATATCTGCAGGCAGATAAGTAGAGGCTATATGCCCAAGATGAAGAAACCCATTAGCATAAGGTAATGCAGCAGTAATTATTCTCAATAATACCACCTGTTAACCTATAAAACTTACATATCTTCTTTTGTTGCAAAAAGGTAATACTTGATAGATAATACCACAACCCTAACATAGACTTGTATTTATCAACATCCATACTATCAAGGCCCTTCAAACCCACATCTTTCACATATATAAGTATTTCCATGTGATTTGCAATTTTCACATCTTAATATAACTACTTCTAAACATGAAGGGCATTTAAATTTGGCATAAGTGGTTTCTGAAACCACATTATTACCACAAGAAGTACATTTACCTATTATCACATTACCACCTCACTTCACTATCCCTACCATTAGTGCTGTAAAAGGCTTACCTAATTTGATACCTATTTGTTTGCTATTGTCCTCAACCTCTACAACCTCAATATCCAATGCCTTACCAATTATCTTTGCCTCATTTTTTAAATGTTCAGGAGCATTCTTTGCAACAATTATTTTATTTATTTTACCTTCCTTTGCCAATTTCAATGTTCTTTCACTCCCTATAATAACCTTTCCTTTTTCACTCAAACTCTTCAAATCTAATTCTTTTCCTTTAACCATGGTTTCACCTTCTTCTTTTCATCTTTAATAGTAGAATTAATTTTAAAAAATTAATTGTAAAAACATACAACAATAAAAGAATCTTTTTATGCTACATCTTTCATCTCTTCTTCTATTAAATTATCTTTATAGTAATAATAGAAAATCTTAGATGTCCTTGGTTCTATACCATAAATCTCATAAATATTTTGAATAGTAGTTTTCAGGTTGTTATCTGAATGTAATATAAAATCACTAAAATATCTTTCTTTGTATTGTTGATACTCTTTTGAGGCAATACTTTGATAATCCTCCTTAAACTCCCTTACCCATAACTCTGAAAAGAAAACTGCCTCACCTTCGGAATATACTTTATCCCTAAGTACGTTTTTATTATAAACAGATTGTAAAGCGTGCAATCCTTCATGTAACAAAACCTCTAATTTTTGATATGGATCTAACTGATCAAACATTTCCTCATTAACAAAAACCTTTCCAAAAATCAAATTGCCCTCTCCATCAGACATATAAGAATAATACGCGATCTGCGAAGTTTGATATTGATATATATCTCTAAAATATATCGGTTTTGAGAAGAAAAATATATCTTCTGCTCTCTCTGTATAAATAGCACCTGATTTATATATTAAATAAATGCTCGCTAATTCTCCCAATTCTTTATTATTTAGATAAGTGTTACCTTCCAAATAATTTTTCAATATAGAATATACATTTTCTTCAACGGATTTGTTAGGATCATATCCAATATGAGAGTATTTTTGTTCTAAATAACTCATAAAATATTTATCATTTTGCTCGAATAATGAGTGATCCCTAATTTCTAAGTAATAATTAGAGGGAATATAAACATCTCTCAAGAAGTTATAGATAGATCTAGTATTATACTCCCCAACTCTGTTGTTTGAACAAAAGCTTTCCATAATAAATAACACCTTCGTATCATAAGATTTTATATTTAGTAAAATATTTAAATCTTCTTATATAAATCTTTTAAAATAAAATGAAAGTAAAAGATTATGAGCAGGGGTCGCCTAGCCTGGTCAACGGCGCGGGACTCAAGATGTAAAATCTTGAGTTATGACGTTATGGATGATTTATCATGAGAGATCCCGTCCCTTTGTGGGTTCGTGGGTTCAAATCCCACCCCCTGCATTCAATTTTATAGAGCATATCTCTCTCGGTTGAATGATCTTTTAAAGAGTTGTTCTAAAGCAGAGGGATGTATAAATTTAATATGAAAACACAACGATGGTATTATCTTATCTATAAATACTTTAGCAAACTAACATTATATTATGGTAGAAAACATTGAATTTACAGAAAAAAGAGACAGCATAATAAAATACGAAAGCGATACTAAAACTATAGTGATTGATGCTCGAGCAAGTATATATGCCCCTTCAATAGAAGATTATGAAATATGGATGTCTACAGCAATTGATTCACTGATGGAATACGAAGATGCTACAAGTATTGTAATAAGACAATCCCGTGATTTTGTTTATGATTTTGAGCAAGTTTCTCTTTTAAAAGAGATAGCATCTATTATAAAAAGATTCGTAAAGATAGAGAAACTTATCTCCATAAAAAAGTTAACACCTTATGAAGACGAGGATGTAAAAGAGAGAATAGCATTCATGCAAAGAATCTTATTACAAGAGTTGAGAACAAATCCTTTGAAAGCATACGTAGATTTAGAGAGAGAGATAATTAAATATGAGGCTTATGTGAAAACAGAAAAAGATGAGAAAAAGAAGTACAGTTATAATTATTATTTAGCAAATGCTCTACTACCATTAAAAAATGCATTAGAGAAAACCAAGCTTGTTTCAATAGCAAAACCAAAACTAATAGGGTATGATGGATCACGAGAAATATATCGAGAAATATTTTATCCTCTCATAAGACCAAATTTTATGATAACTAAATATATGTTATTACCTCCAAAAAATGCAGAGAAGGTTTATGAATATAATTTAGAAGATGGCAAGGTGGAGATATATAAACTTAAAGACAAAGCAATACATCATTATCATCTTTTACCTAAAGAATTTAATCTTGATGAAAAACAATACGAAATATTGGAAATAGCAAGATCCTATCTATCACAGTACAGACCAAAAGAGAGCGATTTTGCAATGCCAGAAAAAATGAGAAAGGTATTCTACAATATAGGAAGAGATCTGATTATGGAAATAGCAGAAAATATGAAAATCAACCTCTCATCAGAAGATATAGAAAGGTTAGCAGATATATTAGTTAGATATACTGCAGGATACGGGATATTGGAGCTTTTTCTACAAGACGAAAATGTTCAAGATTTCTATATTAACTCCCCTGTAGGAATAACACCTATATATCTTAATCACGGTATTTTTGGAGAGTGTCAAACAAATATTATTCCAAGTAGAGACGATGCCGAAGCATGGGCAACAAGGTTTAGAATAGAATCTGGAAGACCATTAGATGAAAGCAATCCCATCCTAGATACAGAAATGGTTGTGAAACATGCAAGAGCGAGAGTCGCAGCCATAACAAGAAACCTCTCTCCTGATGGGCTAGCTTTTGCTTTTAGAAGACATAGAGATAAGCCATGGACATTGCCTTTATTCATTAAATACAAGATGCTTAATCCATTAGCAGCGGGTTTAATAAGTTTTATCATTGATGGTGCAAGAACATTACTTGTTGCAGGTACAAGAGGTACTGGTAAAACCTCTCTATTAGGAAGTTTACTAACTGAAATTATGAGAAAAAACAGAATAGTCACTGTTGAAGATACTTTAGAGTTGCCTGTTGAGTATCTAATTGGTTTGGGATACAACATAGAGAGATTGAAAGCAAGATCAGCATTAAGTAATGTTGAAAATGAATTGCCTGCTGATGAGGCCATAAGAACATCATTAAGATTAGGAGATAGCTGTCTATTTATAGGAGAGGTAAGAAGTGTTGAAGCAAAAGCCTTGTATGAGAGCATGAGAATTGGTGCTTTAGCAAATGTGGTTGCTGGTACTATACATGGAGATTCCCCTTATGGGGTGTTTGACAGAGTAGTTAATGATTTAGAAGTTCCAAAAACAAGTTTTAAAGCCACAGACATAATAGTTATAGCAAATAGAATACGATCAGCGGATGGATTAAAATCATTAAGGAGAGTTTTGGAGATTACTGAAGTTAGAAAGGATTGGGAAGAAGATCCTGTTGCAGAAAAGGGCTTTGTTAAACTTATGGAATATAACTCTAAAAAAGATGCTCTGGAACCAACAGATGTATTGATAAGTGGTGAAAGTTTTATCATAAATGAGATAGCCAAGAGAATAAAGGATTTTAGAGATGATTGGGAAATGGTTTGGGAAAATATACTTCTAAGAGGAAAAATGAAGCAATATTTAGTAGAAATAAGTGAAAAATATAATAAGCCCTCTATTCTAGAAGCGGATTTTGTTGTACTTGCAAATGATAAATTCCATGTATTTACAGGAGAAGTGTTAGATGAGGAGGGTTTTTTAGATCATGAGAGGATATTTGCTTTATGGAAAAATTGGGTTGATAATAGAGTGAGAACATGGAAATAGATAAAGAATATTTAAAAAAACTCATTGAAAGCAAACAAAAAGAAGTTGAGTTTAGTTATGAATATAGTTTTTCAGAGGAATCATTACAATCAAAAGAATACAAAGCATTCAAAGAGACAATGGAAAAGGATAAGAAGAAAATGCATTGGTATGAAAAATTAGCAAATATGGTTGATAGAATAAATTTAGAAGTATCTAAAAATGATAGGGAAAGAATAGAGAAAGAAATAAGATTCTCTGGTCTTAATATAAAGCCAAAACATGTCATCATATTACCAATATTATTTCTCTCATCAATGTTTATCCTTTGGATAATAGAATATATTCTAATAAAAGTTTTAGAAGTAATGTTTTATTATGATATTACAAAATCTGAAAGCGTAAGTTTATTTCAAAAGATTCTTTATCCTGGTAATTGGCCTGGTTTAATAAAAATTTTTCCTTTAATTATCGGTGTGTTAGGAGCATATTATTTATATAAATACCCTTCCATGAGGTCGACCATAAATAGAATAAGATATGGAGAACAACTTTTAATGGCTTTCGTGTATATGATAGTATATCTCAAAACCTCGGGTAACTTAGAAGGTGCTGTAAGATATGCTGCTCAAAATACTTCAGGAAAGGTATCCAGAGATTTAAAAGAAATATTATGGAAATTGGAAACAAGACAATATAATGATATCTATGAAGGATTAAAAGATTATGCTGATGTGTGGAAAGATCACATGAAAGAATTTTCTCAATCAATATATTTGATTAATGAGGCTATGCTTGAACCCAATCAAAGTAGAAAAGATCTCCTTCTAGAGAAAGCCCTATCTGTAATACTAGATTCCTATGATGAAAAAATGAAGTCTTATGTTAGGGCATTAGAAATGCCAATACAAGTAATACATGCAATAGGTATTATATTGCCCGTATTAGGTATGGTCGTATTACCAATACTTACAATTCTATTAAGCGATTCTTTAAGTAATCTTTCCTTCTATCTCATTGTATTCTATAATGTGATACTACCCATAGGTTTGCTTTTCTTTATCACAAACACTCTACAAAAAAGACCTGCAACATTCGGAAGAGCAGCTATCAAAGACCATCCTTCCTTACCTAAAAGAGGATTTTTTAGGATAAAATCGCAAGAAGGATATAAAGATATTAAAATATCTCATATAATATATACTTTAACATTCTTAATTGTAATGCCTCTATCTCTAATATATCTCTATACTTATGCAACCTCTCCAAATTCTGGTTTCTCATCTTTTATATCCATGTCATTAATACTATCATTCTCGGCAACAGTAGGAGCATATGCATTACTCTCAAGCATCCAAAGATTAAAGTTTAGAAGAGAAATAGAAGAAATAGAAAAGGAATTCGAAGATGCGTTATTTGCCTTAGGTAATGCATTAGCAACTAAGATACCTATTGAAAAAGCATTAGAAAGAACAATAAATGATATTCAAGGATTGAAAATAAGAGATCTTTTTTTAGGTATTTTAAGAAACATGCATCAATTTAGTTTGACATTTAAAGATGCTTTATTTCATGAAAGATATGGAGTATTGAAATACTATCCTTCAGACCTAATAAGGAACATAATGAATATTCTCTCCTCTGTAGTTGAAAAAGGTACTGAAAGTGCTGCTTTAGCGATGATCACTATATCAAGATATTTAAGGAATATAAAAACAACACAACTAAAAATAGATGATCTATTAAGTTCAACCTTGTCAAGTATGAGATTCAATGCATATGTTTTAATACCGGTTGTAGGAGGAGTAATTGTTGCTGTAAGTAAATTAGTTTTAGTTCTTCTCTTAAAGATGTCAGGTATATATATAAATCTAACGCAACAACTCGGAACAGAAGACACTTCTCAACTTTTAGAAACAGGTTTTATTTTCAATGTAGATCAGGCCATTCCTGCATCTCTTACACTACTAATTGTAGGAACATACATAGTTGAAATTCTTTATATATTGGGCCTTTTCATAGCAAGAACACAATATGGAATAGATGATATAATGGAAAAAAATGAAATATGGAAACTAACACTCATAGGAAGTTTAGTATTTGTCAGTTCCTATATCGTTATTAATACTATGTTTTCAGGAATAATAGATAGTGTCATAACAGGATTGGAATAGTGAAACTGTCCTTTAGTGTGATTAGAGAACATCTTTAATTCTCTGCTCCCTCTCACTATTAGAAAAAGATTATGTACAAATACCTATTCCTCCTTGACTTTAACCTCAAACTTGTCTTTTCCTATGACAATAACATAATCCTTTAGTGTCCTTATCTCATTTCCATTCTCGTCTTCAAGAACTATCTTATCAGGTTCTAATCCTCTAATCCTCTCTATTTCTTTAACCTTTCCTATTGTACCGGCCCACTTACCTCTAACTACCATCACTAAAGAATCTTTCTCCAAAGGCAATTTTTTAACAATTTTCTGGGAGGGTATTTCAAACACTATGCTGTCTCCTACCTTATATTTATTACCCTCTGCAAAATCTAAAACAAAATTCCTACCATCGTGTGTTGTCAACATTATCTTTCCACCTTTAGTTAGCCTCTTAAACCGTATCCCGCCTATTTTATATTTAGCATCATTCTTTGATATTTTTATAGGAACAAGGATACCTTCTGAGTTGTACACTATTCTATAAACCTCTCCTGTAGGAATTACCTCTACAACATCCATAAATCCAAGAGGTAATTTAATATCATCTGCAACTCTACCATCAACCTTATAGTTTCTCCTCCCTACTGCTTTTCTTGCCTCTTTATATGATAGGGCATGACCAAAAATATCTCTTACAACATAACCTAAAGGTATTGCTTCATCTTTAGGATGCTTACCAGGTATTATACTTATAACGAACTTTCTAATTTTTCTTGGCAATCTTATATGTCTATTCGCCGCCAACCTTTTAATATGCATACTACCACCTTATTGTCTCAATAGCTATTGCTTTATCCTTTTATTGTCTTCTAGATTAAGTTCTAAAATCATTAAATTTGAAGGGTGTAAAGGTATGTGTTTTTCCTCGCCTTTTAAATTCTTTCTTTTAGCAACATCAACATAAACCCTCAATGCCTTTGTATTAACCTTAATCACCTCGCCCACTTGACCTTTAAAATCACCTCTCATGATTTTGACTTTATCGCCCTTTCTAATAACCAACGCATTTCTACCATATTTCTCTTTTAATTCTTTACTTAATGGTGCTTTAAGCATCTTCCTTTTTATGTGTAAAGGTGCATTATAAACATACTTCCTTTGCTTTTTTGGTTTTTTACTCGTATTCCAACTTCTACTCCATTTTGTTGCATACATCTTAACCATATCTATACCACCTAAACAATTATCCTTGCTATCTTGCCAATAATAGGAAATCTCTCCACAGCCTCCCTTGCGACCACTTCTTTAACTTCTTTACCTTTAGGTTCTAATTTCTCAGTCATTAATACCACAGCATTATCCTCAAATCTAATCACCATACCATTAGGTCTTTTATAAGGCATAGCCTGTCTAACAACAACTGCTGGGAATACTTCATTTCTAATTTTAACATCTCCTTTTTTTACTGTAACTATAACCACATCCCCTACACCTGCTTTTGGTTGCCTCCTTCGTATACCTTTATAACCTCTAACAGCAATCACTTCTACTTCTTTTGCTCCACTATTATCAATGCATTTAAGCGTTGCACCCACATTTATCCCTTTAGTAATAGTTGATGAAATTCCTCTCATATATTATCACCAACTTATTGCTTTGATAACACCTCAAACACAACAAAAGCCTTTGCTTTACTAATAGGTCTTGTCTCCCCTATTCTAACTTTATCTCCTTCATTAACTTTTAAACATGGAGGTAAATGAGCAATAACCCTTGTTTTTGCCCTCATATACCTTTTATATTTCTTCACCTTCTTAATATATCCCCATTGAACTACTACTGATTTTTGCATTTTAGTTGAAACCACTTCTCCTTCAAATATCCTACCTCTTATCTTTGCATGACCGTGCCATGGGCAAGATTCATCATCACAAACTTCTTGGGGTGGATTAGCATCTATCCCTATATCTCTATAATTCTTAACATCCTTCTGCATTTGTTTTTTTACCATAACATCACCAATCATACTTATACTTCTTAGGATATCTTTTCCTTATTCTCTTATGAGGCTGTATACTAACTAATTCACCATAAATCCTGATTATTTTATCATCAAAATATATTAAAAACCATGTTGCTTTCTTAGGAACCTTGATATTTTTACCTTCACGATCTCTTATAACAAACATATTCTTGGTTTCGTCTATAACTGTTCCTTCTACACCTTCTTTTGTTTTATCACTACTTTTAATTACTCTTATTTTTCTACCTATAAACTCATGCCTAATATAATCATCATCTCTCATAATTATTCTATCTCTATGGAATCCTCTTTAAATCCCTCATGAATCAATATCTGCTTAACCTTTTGAGCATGATTTCCTTGAAGTTCTATCTTACCCTCCTTATAAGTCCCACCACAAGCCAATTTCTTTTTCAAAGTTTTCAATAAGGATTTAACATCAATAGTTCTGCCATCAATACCTTCTATTACTGTCATAATCTTTCCAAATCTTTTAGGTTCAACATATATCCTTATCTTTTGAGTTTCTTTTGTTAAAGTTCCACATATGCATAAATCTCCGGGCAAACCACACACATTACATATTTCACTACTCATTTTATTTTTTCACCTCTGATTTGTTAGGGTATATTAAACATTATATCCATACTTATTTTTTAAAATAAATTTTATTCTTGCAATCTTTCTCTTATTATTCCTGATTAATGACGGATTCTCACTACTAACTCCTGAACTTATCTTTGCTCTTTCTATCATAATACTCTTTTGTAAATTTGACAGCATATTTATAAGTTGTTCTTTTGTTTTATTCTCTAATTCCCTCATAACTTTTGTGCTCCTTCCCATTTATATCCCCCAAACTTAATAGTGTAATTTAAATATCCTTAAAATAGTCCTTATTTTTCACCTTGTTCTCTTTCTTCTTTTACTTCTTTCTCAACATCTCCTTTATCTTGTGAATCTTGTTCATCGCCTTCTCCTTCAATAGAGGTGTTATTCTTATACTCTTCCACTTCTTCTTTTTCTCCACTCAATTGTTCTGCCTCATCTTCATAATACTCCTCTCTTACAGGTTGCTCTCCTTTGATATTCTTCTCAAGTAATGAAACTTCTGGTAATGAAATCATTATAGATACCTTTATACCTATTTTACCAGGTTTAAGAACGACGTAATCCTTAGCATGATCTACATTTTCCTGTACAGGATACCCACACTTCTTCAAATACCCTATCCTGAAAACCTCTGATCTTGCTCTTTCACCACTTAGTTTACCACTAATTCTTATTTCTGCCCCATAAGCACCAGATTCCATTATCTTTCTTAGATATCTCTGTACCACTGCTCTATATCTCTTCCCTCTTTCTAATTCCTCAGCAATTCTTCTTGCAACTACAGCAGCATCAATCCATGGATTTTCTACATATCTAACATCAACATAAGGTTTAAACAAGTTAAAATCTTCTTCAAGTTTTTTAGTAAGAGAATCTATTGTTCTACCACCTCTACCAATTATTGCACGAGGATTAGCACAATAAATTACAACTCTTGTGTTTAAAGGTGTTCTTTGAATATCAACATAACTTATCTGTGCTCTTCTATAATTTTCTCTTAAAAATTCTTTTATCTTAACATTAATCATAGCATTCTTCAAAATAGTTCTCTCAATCATCTCCCTTTCACCTCACCTAATATATAAACATTAGTGCTTTTAGATTTCTGAGGTCTAAACCTTATCCTCCTAGGCCTATAAAATCTAAATCCTTTGGAAACTACAAAATATTTTATATAAACATTCTCTACATCAAACCCTTTATATTCCGCATTCTTAACCATCGCTCTTAACAACTTAACAATTTCCTTAGATGCATTTACAGGATATCTACCACCATGTTTTAAACCTTTCTTATGACCTGCTCCTTCAGTATATCTCCTAAACTCCACAGGTTGTTTTAATTTTATGACTCTCTCTAAAAAGTTTATAGCATTAGTTAAAGATTTACCTTTTATAGCATTACCTATTTCTCTTGCATCCTTCATACTTATTCTCCTATTATGTGATATCACTAACAAATGCTTATCCTTCTCATATACGTTATTAAAGGGATGTGTCATCATAATCACCATATCACTTTTTACCTATGTGTTTTGTTGATCGAGTTGCTCCTACACCAGGACCTGAATGTTTAGGATATTTTCTTGTTAATGAAAACTCTCCTAGTCTATGACCTATCATCTCAGGTTGAATCTTAACTGCCACAAACTCTTTACCATTATATACTCCTATAGTCTTACCTACGAAAGAAGGTAAAATTATCATATCCCTAAGGTGAGTTTTTATAAAATCTTTTTCACTTGCCTCTTCTACTTTCTTAATAAATTTTAATTCTTCCTCCTTTAAACCTCTCTTAATCTTTCTCCTTTCTCTTGATTTAAATAATTTCGCTAATTCCTCTAAACTCATATTCTTAAGTTCATCCAACGTCTTTCCTCTGTATTTAAAAACCCTAGCCATAAGTATCCACCTTAATCATTGTGATCTTGTCTTTCTTACACCTGTCCTCTTAGCAGCAATGCTTCCTGCTTTCCTTCCCGGAGGAGCATTTCTTGAAACAGTTTTAGGTATACCAAAACTACTACCTCCAAACTTATGATCTATAGCATTCATAGCAGTCTTAGAAGTAACAGGATAGAGTTTATTTCTCGCCTTCATAGCATGATATTTATTACCTGCTTTCACAAAGGGCTTAGTATCCCTCTCCCCTCCCGCAACAATACCTAAAGTTACTCTACTATCAGGATTTACTTCCTTAAGTTTTCTTGAAGGTAGTTTAACAATAGTTTTATCTTTATCATGAGATAACACCACAGCATAATTACCTGGTGACCTTACAAGTTTACCTCCATCAAAGGGATTAATCTCTATATTATATACCGCATATCCTTCAGGAACATTCTTTATAGGTAAAATATTACCGGCACTAATATCATTATGATTACCTATCTTTATTTTCATACCAACATAAGATCCTTCATGAGCGATATTAAACATCTCTCTGCCATCATCCAACTTAATTACTACTAAAGGAGCATCTCTTCCAGTATCATGAATTATATCAACTACCTCTCCTTCCATAACTTCTTTTGAAGGATATAAATACTGAACTTTTCCTGCATATCTATGACTTGGTGATTTATATGTAGGTGTCCCTTTTCCTCTTCTTTGAGCAATAATCCTCTTACCCATAAAAACACCTCTAATATTACATCATACCCAATTGAGTTGCAACATCAATAGCACTATAATCAGGATATAACTTTATATATGCTTTTTTTCTTCCTTTTCTATCTATTAAAGTATTAACCTTTTCAACTTTAACACCAAAAGCATTTTCAACCTCTCTTTTAATCGATAACTTATTCGCTCTAATGTCAACTATGAACACCAAAGTATTCTTCATATTTATATTATCTATAGCCTTCTCAGTCAACACCAAATATTTTATATTCCTAAATATTGTTGCTTTCTTTTTATCTTTCTTTTCCTTGCCTTTTTCCTCTTTGGAAGATGATTTAACGATATTCTCTCTCGATATTGATCTACTCTCCTCTCCTTTTTTCTTACTTTCTCCTTTCTTACCTACTTTCTCATCCTTTGCTAATACCTTCTCTTTTTTAGTAGTTTTTGACATCTATAACACCCTAATATACATAATCTTTATATTTTTCATTTATCTTTTTTAATGCCTCTTCTGTATATATAACCAATCTTGCATATCTCCCTGAAGGAGATAACTGTTTTATATTAAGATTATCATAATACACCACATCTACACCTGCAATATTAGATGCTGCTTTGAATAATCCTGATTCCTTGTTTGCAGTAACTATTAAAGGACCTACTTTCTTTTTATATTTTCTCCCTCTCATCTTACCCTTACCTGCTCTCACCTTCTTAACTTTTGCTCTTTCTAATTCTTCTTTTAAACCTATCTTTTCTAATAGTTTTTCAAACTCAGAAGTCTTTCTTATATTATCTACCTTACTTTCCAAAACAATAGGTAAAATCAAACCATCCACCTTATGACCTCTCTTCCTCACAAACTCCTCATTAGAGGTTGTTGAAATAGCAGAAATCAATGCCTTTATTCTCTCTTTAACATTTATTTTCTGATACCATGATCTCTCCGCTTTAGGTGGATGTGCCTTCCTTCCTTTAACTGCTTGAGGTACAAATCTCACAACACCTGTCATATGACCTGATCCAAACCTAATTCTTTTAGTCCTATGCAATCCTCTATTAATCCATGACCCATAGGCTCTTCTTCTTCCTCCATAAGAAGCAGAAGTCCTTTTACCGGCCATCTCATCTACACCATAACTTTGCCTTACGTGACTCATGAAAGACAAGAATGCTCTTCTTATTAGATCTTGTCTATAAGGATAACTAAATATCTCTGGTAAAAGAATCTCCCTCGCCTTTCTACCATTAATGTCATAAACAGGCACTTTTTTCATTCATACCACCATACTTAAAATAATATCTTCTCCACATTAATTTCATCATATTTCCCGTCAATCTCTCTTATTGCAGGTCTCAGCATAATCAATCTCTTGATAGATCCAGGAACAGAACCTTTAAGAATAATGTACTTCGACTTTATAACTCCATAGTGGTCCCATCCACCGGGTTTATCTACTTTCTCCACATCCTCTCCAATATCTATAACCATTTTATTGTACTCGGTTCTTGTATGAAAACCATATTGCCCGTGTTGTGGTACCCTCCAAGAAGTTTTAGCAGGATGCCATGGACCTAAATTACCCACTCTTCTCGAAACCTTATCTGATTTACCTCTTTTTTCAACTTTAACGCCAAATCTTTTTACAGAACCTTCAAAACCCTTACCCTTAGTAACTGCAGATACATCCACGAAATCTCCAGATTTAAAAACATTCTCAATGCCATATTCCTTTCCTAAATTATCTTTTGCAAAAGACAAAATTTTATCGAAATCCTCACCTATCAAAGGAACTTCAAAAATTTCAGGCGTTTTTTTTCCTATTCCTGCTTTCCACGGTTGGGTAGAGATCAAAACCCTTATAAAATAAGAATCATCTATCTGCAAATCATCAAATGTTTTATTATATTTCTTAGGTAATTTTATCTTTCTTTCCAAATATTTCTTTATTGGCTCAAAATTCCATACCTCACCAACTGTTTTATAACCATAAGGTAAAGGTTTATAAACCCTTATTCCAAAAATATATAAGTCAGGAACCTCTAATATTGTTGCAGGAACAACAACTTCCTTTCCATAATTAACACTACCTTTTCTATTCTCAATCATTTTTACTCTCAACATCCCTACTTTGTATCCAGCAAACCCATTAAAGATTTTATCTTTTTGAGTTAATTTAACCTTTAATTTTGGATATATCCTTCTAGCCCTTTTTCTCGGTGAAAACTGCAAACTGCCTCGTCGTGGTTTGGATGTATTTGTCATAAAACCACCTAACAAACATAAACTCCAAAACCAGCACCATAATTTTAAAGTATTACAATTTAATTTATGGGTTAATTTTAAAAAGATAATGTTTCAGGTTTCATCTCAAGCATTCCTTTAAAGAATTTTTAATATCAGAAAAAATTTCTTTATCGCTCTTAGAGGTCATATTGCAACCAATAACACCTTCATGACCACCGCATTCAAAACCTCTAGAATTTAAGTTCGACAATAAACACTCAGTAATATGCCTCGTAGTACTATCCATTCTTATACTAAGTCTCTCATATCTCCTATTAACTACTATAGAGATGTTAAATCCTAATTGAACAAATAAATTACATAAATGAGATTCCTCACTTCCAACATGAGTAAATACAATCTCCTTGCCATTGATGGTGTCATACTTTGCTCTTTTTAACCCTGAAACAATTAAGGATTTGTCTAAAGTATCCCAAGACTTATACAAAAAAGAGAATTCTTTTAAAGAAACGTTAAGTAAATTAATCATAGTGTTCACAAGAGATATATCATCTTTATCTGAATACCTTAAAAATCCAGTATCTGACAATATCCCTGCAATTGCAAAAGGACACAAACTCTTTGGAAATGTCTTAAATAGATACAAATAGATATACACAACTCCTTTAGTAGTAGAGGTAGCTTTAAAGTATAAATACAAATCTGCTAATCTCGTCAATTGCTTTAAAGGCAAGTGATGATCAATAACAACTAATTTAAAATACTTCTTTTCAATTTTTTCTCTTATCTTCTCAGGTAATTTAGTCAAGGAATTGGTATCCATCACAACAAGAACATCTCCTTTATGGAAATCAATTTCATCTATTGATTTTAGAGGATATGGATACTTCGAAAGTAATATTTTTGACGTAGATGAAAGACTGTCATATAAAACATAACTATCTTCAATACCCATTTTTAACAAGACACTATGCATTATTATAGATGATGAAACTGCATCCGGATCTACATGAGAATGAGGGAGAATGTAAAATGTTCTCTTTTTGTTCTGCTTCACAAAGTTTTTTATCTTATTCGCATAATCAACATATCCTTCTGAAGGGATTGTTATCTTATCTAGCATAAATATAATTATATTAACTATTAGTTTTAAAAATAAATGACAACATAAAATTAAATATGGAAATGTCCGATAAATTAAAAAACAAGATAAAAGAATATTATTTAAGGGAAGATGTGCTTAAAAATTTTCAAGAATTTTCTCAATATAGAGAAGTAGTGCATGTAATAAAAGCAAAATCTTATGCTTCTAGACCAGGAATATTGATGTACGATACAGATTTCAAGTTGGCAATATCTGAAGGAGCAACATCATTTCATGTATCAGTAGAAAAGTGGAGTAACGTTATGTTATTGAAAGAGTGTGGAGAAGATAGAAAGAAACTAGATGAAATAAGATCAGGATGGGACATAATAATAGATATAGATTCTAAAAGGTCTATAGAAGATGCAAAAATTACTGTGAAAACAATAATTGAATTTTTAGAAGATATGTTTTCTCTTAAACCCATCTATGTGAAATTTTCAGGTAGCAGAGGGTTTCATATAGGTATTAATGGTGATTCATTACCTGAAGAAATAGATGGAACAAAAACATCTTTACTTTATCCAGAATTGCTACATAAAATATCTGTATATATAAAAGAAAATATAAAAGAAAGATTATCTAAAATATTTAAAATAAAAAATCCTTGGGAGTATGTAGAAATCGAAGATAATTGGTCATATAGGCATCTTTTCAGAATGCCCTATTCTTTAAATGAAAAAACATGGTTAACAAGCATAGTCATAGATAACGAGTATATCGATAGCTTTAAAAC
>WAOB01000005.1 GCA_015521505.1 Nanobdellati archaeon
CTATTAGGGGTGTGTTATATTCAGCCATTAATATATTTTTACCAGCGTATCTTGTTTATTCTCACGATTTGAGAACAGCAGTTCTTTTTATGATGTTAAAATATTCTTTTTTCTTTGCTTTGATTTCTCTCAAGACATATAGAAATCTTATAAGAAGGTTTCCGTTAGAGATTATTCAGATATTATCTCTTTTAATAGGTGTGATTGGTTTGGTGGTTTTATTTCTTGTGAATAATTGGTTAGGCTTTGTTATTTCTGCATTTTTATTAAATCTGCAGAACACTTTTTATTGGTTACCAAAACATTATGCAATAGTCAAGTTTGCCAATAAAAATAAGAAGATGGAAGAGAGCGTAATCATCGATAACGTTGGTAGAATTATTTCCTTTTTAACTCCCATTATTTCCTCTTATATTATTTATTTCTTAGGGTATTCTCTTTATTATGCAGTAATTACTTTTATTATTGTTTCTTCTTTAATGTATATTCTTAACAGAATACGATCTAAAAGAACATACGCATTTCCAGATCATGGTATGGATTTTAGATTTACTTCTTTATTTATTTTAGAAGGGATTGTTGCCGGAAGTTGGTTAATCACTACAACTGCTTTTTTATTTTATTCTCTTTCTTCAGATGTTATATCTTACGGTTTTATGAGAACTTTAGGTGCAGTGGTAACTATACTTTTAAGTTTTTATATTGCGAAGATGATTGATAGTAAACACAATTTAAAGATGAGTTTATTTTCTTTAGTTTTACTTTCATTTGCACTGTTTGGCTTTGCATTATTTACTTCTGTACCTTTTTTGGTTTCCTTTTTTGTTGTTTTGATATCTACTTTATATGCTTTGGGTTCGCTCTCTCCAATGGCTTTTGTTTATGAATATGCTAAAAATGAGGGAGTTGGTATTTTGTTAGGAAGAGAGTTCTTACAATCCATAGGGAGATCTATTATATTGTTTCTTTCTGCTTTGTCTATAGATGCAGTTTATTTAGGGGCCCTATTTGTGATACTTTATACGATGATGTTTTATGTTGTTGTGATGAGATATAAACATTTATTTTAATTTTAATTTATTATTTCTATCCATTTCCTATACCTCGTCACTTTACCTTTAACAATATCTAAATAATGTCTTTTTATTGTTTCAGATTTCTTAGTTTTATATTCTATATTATTTATCTGGCTTATAGGTATTATCTCTACTGCTGTTCCCATAAAGAATGCTTCATCAAATAAATCTAATTGGTGAGGATAGATGTTTTCTTCCTTAACTTTAAAATCCAAATCTTCTGCTATTTCCATTATTGTTTTCCTTGTTATTCCTTCCAATATGCTATCTGATTTGGCAAAAATGATTTCATTATCTTTGATGAAAGCAATGTTTTCTCCAGCACCTTCTGCTATTCTTCCTTCTAAATCAAGCATTAGTGCTTCATCATATCCATGCTTTTTTGCTTGTTGGGTTGCTAATGAGGAAATAATGTAATGTCCAGTTATTTTTGCTTTTGGGTTTGAGATTAAAGGAGATATTCTTTTGTAAGAAGAAAGCATAACTTTTGCATGTTTTTTATTTATGTACTTATCGAAAGGTATGGCAAAGACAACTATGTTTACTTCATCGTTATTTCCTAAACCAATTTTTTGTGAGGAGTAATAAACTATTGGTCTTATATAGGCATTTTTGAGATTGTTCTCTTTAACTACTTCTTTACAAGCATCGATTATTTCTTTTTTACTGTACTTAAGGGTTATATTTAGATACTCTGATGAGTAAAACAATCTATCTATATGATCTTTTAACCTAAAAATCCCTACCTTTCCATTAACAAGTTCATAGCTTCTTATTCCTTCAAAGGCACCAGTTCCGTAATTGAATGCATGGGTTAAAAAACCAATGCCTTCTTTTGAAGCATCTTCTATGTTTTTTATCTTTCCATTAAACCACACTTTCATAAACAATTTTTGTTAAAAAACTTTTTAAGAATTTTTATGTAATTATTTAAAATGGAAAACAATGAAGAGAAAATAACTGTTAATAGTATTGTTAAGTTAGAGATTTTGTCAATACTTTATGATCACGAAGATGGGATTTATGGATATGAGATTATGAAGATAATGGAGAGTAAATTAAATAAAAAACCCAATCCAGCACAAATCTATCCTTTTTTATCAGATTTGAATGAAGCAGGATATATTGATTTGGTGGATGTTGGAGAGAGAGATAAGAAGAAGTATGTTCTAAATGAAAAAGGGAAAAGGTATGTTGAGGGTTTGTTTAAAAGGTTTGATGATATTATAGAGGCAGGAATAAAGACAAAAATAAATGTTTGCTTAAATTGTGGTTGTAAGATTTATGATGGAGGAGTTAAGGCAAACATTGATGGAAAAGAAGTTTATTTTTGCTGTGAGCATTGTAAAGGAAATTATTTGAGTGGTACTCATGAATAAAAAGTTGAGCATTGCTTATGTGAATTATTTTAATTTACCTTCATATCATGCTCACTCCATACAAATAATGGAGATGTGCAATGCTCTTAATAAATATGCAAATACTGAGTTAATAGTCCCCTTTTTTGCAGTACATAATGTTTATCCTAAAGATCTTTTTAAATATTACGGGGTTGATCCTTTTCCAATAAAAAGAATTTATGTTCCTGATTTTTTGTTTTTAGGTATTAGATTAAGATTTTTTTCCTCTGTGTTTATGCACATACATATGTTGTTTTTTTCTATTGCTTCGTTGTTCTATATTTTACTATCTAATAAAAGATATGACGCTATTTATACGAGAAATCCTTATGTGGCTTTTGTTTTTTCTTTTTTGAAAACAAAGAAGGTGGTTTATGAGGTGCATAATTTACATCCTTCCATGATATTTTTTATATTAGACCGTGTTGTATCTAAAAGAAAAAATGTTCTTTGGATTTTTGTGCCTTATTATCTGGGATTCATTTATTCTTACTTATTTTCTTTAGACAAGTTTTTTGTATTACCTAATGCAGTTAATCTAAATCGCTATAAAAGAATTGTTAATGAATCTAAGTTTAAGGACGACATAGTACGTGTAGGATATATTGGAAGTATTAATGAAGCCTATATTGATGGAATAAAAACTATGCTTTCCGCATCTAAATACTTTGAAGATAATGTGGTTTTTTATATAATAGGTGTAAAGAATAAAAAAGATGTCATAAACATGGGCAAGCTTTACAGTAATGTAATCATTTTAGAAAGAGTTCCTCATAAAGAGGTAGTAAGATATATAAATTTAATGGACATACTTATCTTACCGTTGTCTTTTAAAGGAATACGTAAATTTTACCCTTTACCGCTTAAGTTGTTTGAATATATGGCATCAAAAAAGTGTATTATTGCAAGTGATCTTCCTTCTATACGTGCAGTAGTATCCGATAAGGAAGTTTTTTTTTATAATCCACAGAGTGTTGATGATCTTATTAATAAGGTTTTATATATTATAAGAAATAAAAAAGAATGCAAAGATAAATCGTACAATGCATATAAATTAGTAAAGGAAAAGTATACCTATGACGTGAGAGCGAAAAAAATAATTAATTTGTTAAAAACTTAAGTATTAATTATTTTTTATTTTAAATTATTATAATTTAATATATTTAATTATAATTTAATATATTTAATAGTTTTTGGATAAGCGATATATGGTGAGCTTTATGGCCAATAAAGAGAGAGTTTTGATTACAGGTGTGGCAGGTTTTCTTGGAAGCTGGCTAGCAGAAGAACTTTTGAATAGAGGTTATGAAGTTATAGGTATAGATAATCTTTTAGGAGGAGAGATAGAGAATGTTCCAAAGGGAGTTAGGTTTATAGAAGGTGATTCTAGGGATATAGATTTGATGTCTAAGATATCCAAAGATGTTGATGTTATATATCATTTGGCTGCTGCACCTCATGAAGGATTAAGTGTTTTCTCTCCTAAATTGGTTACAGAACATACTTATGTAACAAGTACTGCAGTATATGTTGCAGCTATAAGAAATAAAGTAAGGAGAGTTATATTCACTTCTTCGATGGCAAGATATGGTAATAACAAGATACCTTTTACTGAAGATATGGAACCAAAACCTGTTGATCCCTATGGAGTTGCGAAAGTTGCAAGTGAGAAGTTATTTAAGATAATGAATGATGTTGAAGGAATAGATTATATCATTGCAGTACCACATAATATAATAGGACCAAGACAGAAATTTGATGATCCTTATAGGAATGTTGTTTCTATATTTATAAACAGGATGCTCCAAGGAAAACAACCAATAATCTATGGAGATGGGAATCAGAAAAGAACTTTTTCAGATGTGCAAGATTGTGTTGAACCATTAATTAAGATGATGGAGGATAATATACCTTCTGGAGAGGTTATTAATATCGGACCAGGACCAGACAATAATTTTATTACTATAAATAAATTGGCTGAAATAATAGCAGACGAAATTGGTTTTGATTTAAATCCCATTTATGTTGGTGAAAGACCTCAAGAGGTTAAAGAAGCAACATGTTCTGATGAGAAGGCAAGAAAACTTTTAGGATTTAAACCTAGAACAGATATTAAGGATACTATAAGAAGAATGATCGATTATATAAAAGATAGAGGGCCTAAGGAATTTGAATATCATCTTGGTTTAGAAATAGTTAATGATAAGGTACCGAGAACATGGAAGGAAAAAATGATGTAAAAAGAATATTGATGGTTGGTTATTGGAATGAATGGTATCCAAG
>WAOB01000006.1 GCA_015521505.1 Nanobdellati archaeon
GTATTAGCAAAGTTATCTGCCATTATTCTACCCTGTTCAGTATTCCATTCGGGAGCCAAAATACCTAAATATATTAGTATGAAAAACATAATATTCATAATAACTCCTGCATACACTCCTCTTTGAGCATATCGTTTCCCAAATTTCTCTGATAGTATGTCATTAATTAAGAATATTAATGAATATACCACCACACCCGCAGGAACTACAAACATGCCAAGTTGCATTATTTTGCTAGCAAGAACATTTGCTAAGACAATATAACTTGCAACACCACCTATCAAATAAGCGGAAGTATTGTGTTTAGCAGAAACATAAGCAAAAATCAAAACATTTAAACCAACTACAAAAACCCAAATTAAAAAGAATAAAATCAACTCCCAAACATTTTCCAACATAAAATTCACCGAAATATGTTCAAAAACTATTTCATTAGAACTTAAGATTTCTTAACCTCAGTTTTTTTGGTTTTTGCAGTATTTTTACCCTTAGAACTTTTTTCTTCAGTCGAACCTACATTCTCGTTTTTCGAATCTCTCAATTTTTTGTTCTCGTCTTCTCCGCTTCTGCTTATCTTATTTTCTTCATTAGATTTATCCTCTTTTTTTAAAGAACTCTCCACAACTTTTCTATCCTTGTCCTTAGATGTAGGCATCTTAAAAGCATACTCGTAATCATATATTATTACCCTACCGTTATCTGTTTTCTTCATTATAACTCTAAGTTTCCTTGGAGGATTGGCATTACCTCTCGCCCATATCTTCCTATTCAAATATGGATCAATATAAACATTCTCCATCTCAACTTTCATGTGCCTTGAAGCAAACTCCCTTAATATCCTAACAGCCCTCTTAGTCCTTTTATGATAAGAAGAATTCCATGCCTTCCTTAAAGGCACCACATAAGTCCTTTCTAAAACAACATTTTGTTCCGTCATATCAATCCCTCATTATTTATATTTTCTTATATTTGTTTTTCCTCCAATGTTTAACTCTAAACCTCCTCACACTTCTTGTAAATGCTCTACCTAAACCATAAACCTTTAAATCTATCCATCGGGGTGAGGGAGAGGAAGAACTAAATGCTTTTATTCTTTTAATTTTACTTCCTAATGTTTTTGATATTGATTTTCTCGCCATAGTATATCACTTCCTTATAATCCTAGTTTCTCTTTCCTTAGGTAACATATTTAACAACAATCTCTTCAATTCCTCATCAGTTAAAACCTTTTGCAGTCTTCCTGTGGATTTCATCTGATAAAGTAAATAACATACATGAAAATAAAGATTTGGATTGATCATCCTCACATTCATTAACCTTTCGTACGCTTTTTCATCCAAATTTTCCCTAAAATATTTAATATACTGATCAGCAACAGCAATTGGGTCTGGTTTATCATTTAAAGGCTCTTCTATTGCTGCCTCTTGTCTTTTCAAAAGTTCTTGTAACTTCCTTTTTCTTATTTCCTCTAAGGAGTCCATACCCACACCTTAGTTATGTTGTGATACAACGAGTTCCTTCGCTAATTTATCTAATAGAGCCCTGCCCTTAGAACTTAACACTCTTCCTTTAGGGGTTTTCTCAGCATATCCTGCCTTTTCCAATTGCTGGAGAATTTTCCTCACAATATTCCCGCTACCAGGATAATATTTCTCTGGCTTGTATCCTCTATTTTTTCTTCCACCGTAAACCCTTCTCAATCTAGAAACACCGTAAGGTCTAAAATAAAGCTTCCTCATAACACTCGCTGCTCTTATATACCACCAATCTTTCTGCTCAGGAACTCTTTCTTTATGAACTCCTGTTTTAACAAATTTTGCCCATTCAGGAGGAGCTATAGATTCCTCCTTTTTCAATACCTCAGCCAATCTCTCTATAAGCACATTAGCATCAACATCAGCAGCACTAACCATTAATATCACCATACAGAATAATGATATTTATTTATAAGTTAATTTTAAAAAGTTAATGTAAGAAATTATTTGTTAAATGCTTTGAGTAACAATCCTATGCCTAAACCTAAAAGCATGGTTCCGAATATGGATATATCATGGAAAAACTTATCTATAATAAAACCAACACCCATACTTATAAGCAAAAACCCAATAACATATTCTCTCTTCTCCTTTCTAATTACCAAAGTAATACCAAAGATAACTAAAATTAAAGGCCAGAAATCAAACATCTTTTTAATAACAAGATCAATATAAGAAAGCCCAATTTCCGAAAGTCCTAATAGGATAAATAAGATACCTAGGATAATTGTGATGGTTTTTGAAGTTAAGTTTATCATACATCCCACCTTTTGTCAAAAGCCCACGGCGGGGTTTGAACCCGCGACCTCCACCTTACCAAGGTGGCGCTCCACCAGGCTGAGCTACGTGGGCATCTTCATATCTTACTAAATAACTGTCTCAATAATAAATACTTCTTATTAACCTCAACATTTTGTTTTTTAATTTCCTCAATCTTTTTCTCAAGTTCCTTTAACTTTTTCTGCATATTCTCTGGATGTTCTTTTATGTCCTTCTCTATAACCTTAATGATATTAAGTTCTTTTAAAATCTTTTCTTTTTCTCTTTCAAATTCCTCAAATGCCTTCTCTAATTCCATAACTCTCTCATTTCTCTGCTCTATAATCTTAGTAATATCTGAAAGTTCAGATGAAAGAGACCTCTCTTCTTCCTTTATTTTCTCAAATAAATTCATTATCTCTCTCTCCTTTTTCTTCACCTCATCTATAAGTTTTTCTATCTCCTCCTTCTTACTCAGATCCTTATTTAACACCTCCTCTAACTCCTTAAGAACCTCGACCTCTTTCTTAAGTACTTTCTCTTTTTCTTTAACATTATATTCAACTTCCTTTATCGTTTTTTCAGCGTCTTTGTAAATGGCGTTAACTACCTCCTTACTTCTCTCCTTTGTGTATTTAGGTAATGTAACGTAAACCTTACCAAAAGAATATTCTATACTTACTAAACCATCACTTTCCAATGCTTTTGCCCATTTTTCTACAACATTATCTGGTAAAGATAATGCGTTTGCTATTTCCGAAATACTCACCTTCCCTTTAGTAGAAACTATCTCTAGAAATTTATCTACATCGCTCCCTTGTCTGATTTCATTCATAAGTTTTCTAACCATAACATTAAATACCTAGCTAACTATTAAAAAGTTTTTGAATAGTATATATAATTTATGATGTACAGATATTTTGAAAAAGACAAAAAAGAACAAATCTATAAAGAAATAAGAAACGTATTCATAATGAAATATCGAGAAGTAAAAGAAAGAAGTTTGTCTCTCAAACTCATAGAGAGTATAGAGAAATATGAAGAGAAAATGAACGAAAAAATGAAGTTGCCTATGTCGTATATAATTGCAACAGTATTGCCATTACCTATATTATTATATAATCTTTATGCAGGTTTTAAAAAGAGAAAAGCGATAAAGGAAATTTATAGAAACATAAATTATAATTATGGAGCAATAGCAGGCGTGGATTTAGAGGAAATAAAAGTAAAATTAATGAAGGAAAAAATAAATAAAAATATAAAATTATCTATGTACAGTGGTTTATTGTCCTTTATATATTATAAGATCCTCTCTTAATCTTAATACTTTTAGTAGGCAAAAGATACAACCCATAAATTAATACGACCATTCCTGCAAATAAGAACAATAGAGAAATTATTCCCTTTAAACCCACGTTATATAACGCCTTAGTGCTTTCCACCTCTCCCCTTAAAGTCCCTTGTTTGTTAGTTCTTTTGATAATAACCTCCTTCTCAGCTACAATTTCATCATTAGCATAAATTTTTAACATAATTTCCTTTTCCTTAAAATCCCCTAAAGGAGAGATATATAGATTTATTACTCCTCTCTCCAAAGGCTTAAGTTCAACACTTCCATCTACAAAATAATCCTTATCATCCAATCCCTCCACAACTACCTTAAACACTTTTGTCTCATTTAAGTGATTCAAGATATTAATCTTTAATGTTGATCCTTTAAACCTACCAACATAAAGTTCCTTTGCAGATACCTCTATATCTACATATTGGTTCTTAACAAACCCATCATTTCTCAACTGATACGGATAAACAGTAATCACCCTCTTGCCTACAATCACTATTCTATCATAATATTTCTCATCTTTAATCACAACTTCTGGTTCAGAAACCTCAGATAAAACTCTAAATGATTTCCATAAAGAACCATACCTAACTTTAATAATATTAATTCCTGGTGTTTCAATCTTTAAATATACTTCAAAATATCCCTTTCTATCTGTCTGAACTATTTTAACTAGCTCAGAATTAAGATATATATAAACATTTTTATCTGACTTTTCAGAAAATGAATATACATATCCATATACTTTAACCACATCACCTACATAAATCTCATTATCACTTATCTCTGCAATAAAATAATCATTTGAAGAGTAAACAAGACCCAAAAACAACATCATAACATAGATATAAAAAAGTACCTTAACCACAGTTACCACCATATAGTGAATTTTACATGCTAAGTATAGATATAATTTAGAAAGATTTTTAAAATTAATCATTTATTTTCCAAATCTCAGCAATCTCTTCCTCATAAAACTCCATATTAGAAGGTAAAATCAAACATTGTGCTTTATCATCCCATTTTCTCGTTTCACTTTTAATATCATCGAAGTATCCGTATATTATCCTTTCTTTCTCACTACCTAATCCATAGCATGCAAAAAATTTATCGCTCACGATATTATAAGGAAACAACTCTAAAGCATCATGAACTCTAAAACCTATATCTAAAAGTATAAGAGTATGTAAAGAACACCTCCTATTATCTGTTATTCTTTCAAAAGGACTTTTAGGATAAGTAGAAAAGTTTTTTGGATGTGGTAAAGAAACAGTTCTTCCAAACCGATACAAACTTAAACCTGTTTTAGCAATTGCAGTGAATATTGATGATCCATGAATTATATCAACTTTTACATCATTTTCCTTAGCAATTTTCATGAAATAAGTATGTGTAGTTGCTGATAACACATCCCCACAAGAGCACACAGCAATATCCTTTTCTCTGGCCTCTTTAATTATATATTCTATATTATCCTCTAAAAACTCTCTATTTACTTCCATCACATTTTTTTTGAGAAAATACGATAGTTTTTTTCCATCAATGTTGGTTTGTGAAGTATATACTTCCAAATAAATAATATCCACATCCTCAAGAATTCTTTTAGCTTTTAGACTCATATCCTCCAAATCCCACAATCCCAAAGAGACAAGATAAAGCATACAAGAATATAAAAAGAAAAGAAAAATTAAAAAGGTTATGGTGTGGAGGGTTAGGCTCACCACTTTAACTCATTTGCTTTCGCATAGGTTTGAGGTTTTCTTTGAAAGAAATCAGTCTTAGTGTTGTTTATTTTCCTAAACTCATCAATCCACTTCAAAGGATTCTCCTGCACTTCAGGATAGAGAAGATCATTGAAACCAAGTTGTTTATATCTAAAATTGCCTAAATATTTTATATATCTTTCTATTAATGCATCATTAAGTCCTAAGATTTGATTTTGAGTTACATATTTGCCCCACTCTATCTCTTGATCCACAGCATACTTGAAGTATTCCTTTATCCATTTTCTCATACTCTCATCAAACACTTCGTCTTTTTCTTTCATCAAAGTAAGGAGAATGTTCTTGAATAAAGTAACATGGGTAAGTTCATCTCTATTTATATACTTTATTTGTTGCACGGTATTGTTCATTTTGCCTTGTCTACCTAAAGTATAGAAAAAAGCAAATCCTGAATAGAAATATAAACTTTCAAGAATATAATCAGCAACTGCTGCCTTTATATAATTTTCATCAGTAGGTTTAGAAATAAGATTGTTATACACTTCTGCAATAACTTCATTTCTTTCTTTTAGCCTCTCATCTTCTCGCCATAAGTTATATATCTCATCTGCTTTCAAAGGATCAACAACACTCTCCAATATAAATTGATAAGAATATGCATGTACGCTTTCCTGAAATTCTTGAGATGTGATCGCAAGTTCCACCTCGGGAGAGGTTAAATATCTCGCAAAATCCTTGAGAAAGTCAACTTGGAAACTGTCCAATGCAATAAGAAAGCTCAATGCTAATTCATACGCTCTCCTTTCATAATCATTTAGATTTCTTTCGTATTGTTTTCTATCTTCCATCATCGCTATCTCTTCAGGTATCCAGAAATTGCTAAAAGCCATAGTTTTATACAGATCCACTGCCCATCCATATTTAATATTATTTAGTTCTATAATGTTCGTTGGATTACCT
Source organism: Nanobdellati archaeon (assembly GCA_015521505.1). Lineage (GTDB taxonomy): Archaea > EX4484-52 > EX4484-52 > EX4484-52 > JAADEF01 > WAOB01. The sequence continues at coordinate 6,321 of WAOB01000006.1, forward strand.
CCAATAATTTTCCTTCTCTCTAATTCTTTATCTCCTTCAGGGTTAAAAATCATCTTACGATATAAAACCGAAATATCTTTAGTATTTCTCCCTTGATTTTTATATGTCCTCCCACCTCTACCACTATATATAGTATATATCTCCATATCATTTCCCATATATACCACCATAAATATAAATACAATATGTTGAATTATTTAAATGTTTGTTCACTACATATTGGTGTAGATATATCGATATATCAAAAATAAAAGAGATAAAAGAGCTACATTATAGAAGTTTAAGTTCTCCTGTAACACGATCTATCTCTTTCTCTCTTGCAGGTCCTATACCGACACAAGTATAATCTGGTTCTTTAAGTTGTGTCTTAGCAGAATCCTTTATAAGACAACATGGTAAATTCAAGGATTTTGCTTTTTCATAAATCTCAAGCAACTCTCCTTTTGAAGTTACTTTAACAACAATCTTCTCAGCACCTGTATTAAGCCATTCTTCCCTTATTTTAACATCTGATTTTAGATATGCACATAAAGATGCATGAGCCACTTGGGATGCAATCTTACCTTTTCCCATCTTCAAATCGGCCCTTACTACGATAACCTGTTTATACATAAAATCACTTCTCATAAAAGTTATAGACTTTATAATGTCTTGTATGTAAATCAACTACAGTAACTTTTCCCGGGTTTGCAACATGACCTACTCTATCTTGGAATGCAGTTTGATCCTGCCATGTACTTGAAGAAATCAAAGTAGTACCTTTATAATTACTAACATCGTGGCTGTGTAAATCCCCTGATGCAAATATATCAGGTATAATATCTATAACATGCATATCGATGTGTTTAGGAGCAATCAATGTAGACCCATATATAGGAGCAAGATGTCTTCTCTTTAAAAGTTCTCTCATAACTACTGCTGGTTTATCTCTTGCAACTTTTCTTATTTCCGCGAGAGCATCAATTATTGAGTTAAAACTATATCCATGATAAAGAAGTACCTTAACTAGATCATTATCTCCACTACTCAACCCCAATAAAGAAGGATTAGTCTCAAAAAATATGTTCTCTGCTTTTACTGCCTCGGGCATTAGTTTTTCATTTAAAGGTGGTTGTGGTTCTGCTAATCTAACAGCATCATGATTACCTGGAATTACAACAACATTTATATGTTCAGGAATCTTGAGTAAAAAGTCCTCAAATGCTTTATATTGGTCATATATATTCGCTATCTCTAATTCATTAGGTTGTTCAGGATATATGCCTATACCATCTACGTTGTCTCCTAAGATAAACAGAAACTTGAGTTTAGATGCCCACTCATCTCCGCTCTTCAACCATTTAAAAAATCTATCCATAATCTCTCTAAGAAATTTTTTACTACCAAAATGTAAATCTGAAATGAATGCTGCAGTTAAAGGAGCATCAAGTTTTGCTATCTCGTCATTTCCTCTGAAAGGAACATCTGGATAGAGAATTTCATCAAAAATGAATTTCCTATTCCCATTAAGTTTGCCTTTTAAAGCCAAAACATCATCTTCAACAATATTTTCTGCTTGCTGTCTTATCTCGTCTTTCGGTATCGCCTCTATCTCTCCTGTTTGATCTTCAACAATGAATTTCAAAAAACCATTATTATATAATATCTTATCTCTTATCATCACAATAAGCATAACTTCGTTTTCTCTAACTTTCTTATTGAGCAAGGCATCTATAGTCATCACATTTTTAACACCGTTTCTTTGCAAAAGCAAACTCCTTATTTTATTATATCGATCATTAAAATAATCTGCAAAGTTTTGTACTGTAGTTTTAGATTCATAACTTGTATTAAGTTCCCATATTCTCTCTATCTTAACATTATAATTCTTTGCCTCATAATACATAGATGCTCTTATTATCTTAACCCTTTCTTCTAATTCCTTTTTTATACTTTCTATTTCCTCTTCTATGTTTTTTCTTGTAATTATAGAGGATTCGTATTTATTTAATATAGAAAGTATCGTTTCTCCTTTAGAAGTATTCATAAGAATATATTCTAATGCATCCTTTGTAAGTAAGATGTCTTTCTTATAACATATTTCAATAAGAGAATCAAGAAGATCTCTACCTCTTAATGATTCGTTTGTTTTAACACTATCTGTAACGTCTGTATGAGAGAATGCTTCCATATTATTTATTTAAAATTTAGCCAATTTTAAAATGTTATGTCTAAAGAGATAAAGACCTTGAAAAGGAGATTGAAAATATTTGAAATATACTTTATTTTACTATCTGTATTGTTAATAATTTCTATTACATTAAGTTATCTCTCCATATTAGAAATAAATAAAGGGCCGGCCACAAAATATATACCTATAATAAAATACGTTGAAAAGAACAAAGAACCTTCAGATAGTTTAAAATACAATCAATCACTATCTAACAAAATAAAATATTCTTATATGAAGATTCCAGCAGTGATGGATAATTCATCAGCATTTGTTATAGCACATCTATATATAATACCAGGTAAAGGAAATGTATACATTAATGTAAAAGACACATTAATAGATGACGACACTCAACAAAGCATACGAAAAGCCATAGATTACGCAACAAGACACGAAAATGTAGATAAAAACAAATACGATTATTTTATAACTATCAATAGTAATGCTGCTGTTTTAACAGGACCTAGCGCTGGAGCCACTTTTGCAGTATTAACTATCTCTGCTCTAAGGGATAAAATACCTAAAGAGGATGTAATGATGACTGGCACAATAAGCAATACAGGAAGGATAGGACTAAGTGGAAAAGTATATGAAAAAGCAATTGCTGCTAAGAATGCAGGAGCAGAAATATTTTTAGTCCCTAAAGGACTAAGTAAAGAGTATCAGGTGGTCCAACAAGAAGAATGTTCAAGTTATGGTGAAAAAGTATATTGTGATATAATAGAGTTTGTCAATATTGAGGACTTACAAGACAAAACAGGAATTGTTATTAAGGAGGTTTCAACTATAGAGGAAGCGTTGCCGTACTTTGGTATAGGATAGTATAAAAATTTTAATATTTTGGAGGATCTTGTTATAATATGAGGTGATTTCATGCCAGAGTTTGATGGATTAGAGAGAGGATGGAAACAAGCAAAACAGAGAGGAAAATCTACTATGGTTACTTGCGGGTATTGTGGAAGGCAAGTTCCAAGGTTTAAAACATTTATCGAGTATAAAGGATTCAGAATCACAGATCCTGCATTGAAAAGATTAATAGATAAGAACACATTTACTGGAGGTTTTCAAAGGAAAATTTATGTATGCCCAAAATGTGCAAGATATTATGGTGTTGTACAGAAAGGTAAAAACAAAATGTGATGCTTAATGGTTGAGGTCAATGAAATTTGGACGGAGAAGTATAGACCTAAAACATTAGACGAGGTAGTTGATCAGGAACATGTTGTCAAGAGGTTGAAAGCATTCGTTAGTGAAAAAAATATCCCTAATTTGCTTTTTGCAGGACCTCCTGGAACAGGTAAAACAACAACTGCAATTGCATTAGCAAGAGATTTGTATGGAAGTATATGGAAACATAATTTCTTAGAACTTAACGCATCTGATGAAAGAGGAATAGATGTTGTTAGAGGTAAGATAAAGGATTTTGCCAGAACAAAACCAATTGATGCTGATTTTAAGATAATATTTTTAGATGAGGCTGATGCCTTGACACAGGATGCGCAACAAGCGTTGAGGAGAACTATGGAAAAGTATGCCAATATAACAAGATTTATTTTGTCATGTAACTATTCCTCAAAAATAATACCACCCATACAATCTAGATGTGCTGTTTTTAGGTTTAAACCTCTCCCCGAAGAGGCAAGTAAAGAACTTTTGTTAAATATTGCTGAAAAAGAAAGCATAAAAATAGAAGAAAGTGCGTTAAAAGCTCTCGTTGATTTAGCAGAAGGAGATCTGAGAAGAGCAATAAATATATTGCAATCCTTAGCGATTCTTCATAAAGAAATCAATGAAGATATGGTGTATGATCTTGCTTCATCATTAAAACCCAAGGAGGTTGAGGAAATTATAGAGCTTGCAATGAAGCAGCAGTTTTCTATTGCAAGGGAGAAGTTAATTAAGTTAATGGCTTTGAGAGGTATGTCAGGTAGTGATGTTGTAAAGAATTTCCATGCAGCTGTTAAAAATTTGGATATTGATGATAAAATAAAGATAAAGCTCATAGATAAATTAGCAGAGTATGAATTTAGAATAGCAGAAGGAGCAAGCGAGGATGTGCAGATAGAGGCTATGCTCGCTCAATTTGCCTTAATAGCTGAACAACATAATTTGGGTTGAGATAATGATTAGAAAGATCATTCATGAACACAAAGAAGAGATAAATATAAATGATAAGGAGGTAAGAGTTCTTCTCAAACCGAAATATGAAAAACACGATGTTATCTTTAAAATAAATAAAAGTAAGGTATCAATTTTTTGTGTGGTCGAGTGTTCTAATGAAAAAGGTAAGGAAATTAGTCTAGAAATTCTCCCCCTCGCAAATAAAAAAAGAAAACTTGAATGGCTAATAATTAACTTTGTTTTATTTATTGAAGATGAAAAGGAAAAAGAAATCAACATAAATCTGGATCTTAGCAAGATTAGAAATCACGAAATATATTTAAGGAAAATATTATTTAGAAAAAATAAAGAATTAAAAATAAAAATAAATGAAAAAATAAACAACCCAAACAATGTCATGTTCATAAAGCAAGAATCCTCTCCCTTACTATCTAAAGAAGATTACAAAATGGTTAAAGAAGGATATTTGAAAGAGATTTTGAATAAGTAATGTAGTTATGAGATTATTTAAATCCATATCTCTTACTTTTGCACATCCTCTCGAAGTGATAAAGTTTAATCCCTCATGAGCTTATTCAAACTTTTTATGTTCTCAAGCATAACTGAAAAAGCTTCTGTATTTCAATCCCTACAAGATCTTATTTAAACTTTTAATAAATGCTTCCTAAACACTTTCAATATCTCATTTCAATCCCTACAAGATCTTATTTAAACTGATAAGTTATGAAGGTGAGTTTATGCGAAGTGTAAATTTCAATCCCTACAAGATCTTATTTAAACTAAAAAATACTCAACCGCTTCTTCCCTTTCTGTATAGAAATTTCAATCCCTACAAGATCTTATTTAAACGTGCTTTTACTTTTTTCATTTTTATGTCCCGTAGAGGGATTTCAATCCCTACAAGATCTTATTTAAACGAGGGGAATATTGGGAATGGAGAAGTTTTAACCTGCATTTCAATCCCTACAAGATCTTATTTAAACGTAAAGTAAAAATACATATATATGCTTTGCTTTGCACGAGGATATTTCAATCCCTACAAGATCTTATTTAAACTATGTATGCGTATAGTATAGATACATCTTTGTATAATTTCAATCCCTACAAGATCTTATTTAAACTAATAACATCATCTTTATAGTGGCACTAAAAATAAAATTTCAATCCCTACAAGATCTTATTTAAACAACAATGAGTTTTCTTATGCGAAAATATGTAACGTGAATTTCAATCCCTACAAGATCTTATTTAAACCCTCACCATTAAATGTAAAGCCCCGTGCTGCCACAATTTCAATCCCTACAAGATCTTATTTAAACCTTTGCATAATAGCTGACTGAGCCTCCTCCCATAAAATTTCAATCCCTACAAGATCTTATTTAAACAAGATGATGAAGTTATTAAAGATTTAATGCTTAAAGCAAAAATTTCAATCCCTACAAGATCTTATTTAAACATGCATAATTTAGATTTGGAAGCAGTGAAGAACATAAATTTCAATCCCTACAAGATCTTATTTA
>WAOB01000007.1 GCA_015521505.1 Nanobdellati archaeon
AATGTAATCAAACATATACAGGTATAGATGAGATTTGGGCTAAGATACCAAGTTTATATGGTAATGAAAATACATGGATTATGATTAAACCCACTACTTCAAACCAAGCAAAACATGGAGAACAAGTATTTGATTTCTATGATGATTTTAACTCTGGCAGTTTGGATACTGGGAAGTGGACTGTGGTTGGATCACCCACTTTCGTTGATGGTACTTTATTTTTCAGATCAGGAGATTTAGTTCCTATAGGACAGGTTGCAGACGGTTTAAAATCTAATGTTGATTTCTTTTACAATAATTATTTCGAAACTAGAGGGAAAATTCTAGGACCTGGAACTAACATACTTTCAGTTGATAATAAATTTGCAGGATCATCTTTGCAAACAGATCTTATTGCGTGGTTTAGTGCAGGATTCTATAATGGCAATATGACTGCAGAAGTAAGGAAGAATAGTAATTCTTTACTTCTCTATAACAACCACAACTATTCTTTTGTAAATGTTTTTAGAACATACGCTTTTTCGTGGTTAAAAGACAACATAACTGTTTATTTAGATAATATGTATGTGAACTCTACTAATACTAACATAGTGAATGTTTATTTACCTTTAAGAATAAATACGTGGAATTCAACAGCTACTGATTATGAGATGTACGTGGATTATGTTTTGGTAAGGAAATACTCTTCCAAACCACTAATAGTGGAGATTATTTACGACTAAAAATAAATTAAATAAAAACCAAAATAAAATAGAAAACAAAATAGATATTCTTAAACATCCTCTCTTGCGTTTTCTTTTTACCTAACTAATTCGATATCTCCTATTTTTCCTTTTCTCTCTGCTTTCTCCTCTTTTCTACTTTGTTATCCTTCTGTTATTCTTTCCTATTCTCTATACTCTTCCTCAACTACTTGCTTCCTGCAACTGTTTTAGTTTTTGATTTAATCTTTCAAGCTCTTCCTCTGTTAATCCTTCATTTAAAACTTTTTCTTCCAAAGAGGATTTCCTTTTTCTTCCTCTTTTGCTTATACCTTCTTCCTCTGATTCAATAATCTTTTCAATCTCCTCCTCTATACCAAGTTTTTCAATCAAATCTTTATATCTATTTCTTATGGTTACTTCTGTAACACCAACAACATCAGCAATATCTCTTTGAGTTCTTCTCTCCCCTTCCAAAACAGCAGCAATATATAATGCTGCAGAAGCAATACCTGTAGGACCTTTACCAGAGGTTAATTCTTCATCCTGAGTTAATTTCAAGATCTCTCTAGCCCTTGCTTGCACTTTACCTGATAAACCAAGTAAAGAAGCAAATCTTGGGATGTAATCTTCTGCTTTTGCAGGCAATATTCTTATACCCAATGCTCTTGCTATATATCTATATGCTCTACCTATCTCTCTCTTCTCTATTCCTGATGCTGCACTCATCTCTGTTAAGGTTCTTGGAGTGCCTTCTTCTCTTGCAACAGCATAAATCAAAGCAGTAACTATTGTTTCCATAGACCTACCTCTAACCAAACCCATATCTACTGCTTTCTCATACAATCTTGCAACTCTTTCTTGTACAGATCTTGGTAATCCTAAATAACTAACTTGCCTTGCTAACTCAGATAAGGAATATGACAAATTTCTATCTCGGGATTTGGTTAACCTTTTATTCCACTTTCTTAGCCTATAATATTGAGACCTTTTTTTTGCAGAAACTTTATAAAGTTCGCTTACTCCTTTACCCATCTCAGTACTTAACCCTCTATCATGCTTTGTGAATGTTATTGGAGCACCTGCTCTTGCTTTTCTCTCTTGTTGTGCTGTATCAAAGGCCCTCCACTCCGCAGAGGTATCTATTATTTCAGTTTCAATTATTGTCCCACAATTTTCGCATATTATTTCTCCAGTTGTTTCATCCTTAAAGAATTTGGTTTCATTACATTCAGGGCATTTAAGTTCTTTTTTCTCGACCACAAGACCACCTCACTGAAATGTTTATATGAACGAAAAATACATGATCTGTCTTGTTATGTATTTTGTTATGTTTGTTATGTATTATGTATGTGATGAGGTAATAGCGAATAAAATTAATTTTAAAAAATTATCTATTATATGAAAGAGATTTTAATCTAAAATTTTAAAAAGTTATCGTTAATATATTTCTTGTTTACTACCTATTTGTCGTTATATCATACGACCTATGAGATGAGAATGGGTGTATGCAGTGATTTTAACTTCTATCCATCTACCTATATATTTTGGAGAGCTTTCATTTTCTATAATAACGGGTTTATAATATTTATTCCTTCCTACTAATTTATTTCCTTCTATTCGTTTTACCAGTACTTTGGTTGTTTTCCCAACCCATCTTCTATTTTTTTCCTTAGCGATATCTTTAACCAATTTAGATAAGATTTTTGACCTTTCCTTTACTATTTGTGTAGGAAGTTTTTTTAACATACTTGCTTCGGTTCCTTTTCTTGGACCAAATTTGGAAACATGTGTCATGTCAGGTTGGAGATTTCTTATCACTTCTACTGTTTTATTGAAATCTTTATCTGTTTCTGTTGGATATCCTACAATTATATCTGTGGCGAAGTTACCTAAGTTATTGGTTGTTTTCATAAATTCTTTATACATCCTATAGAATTCTTCAACCTTTCCCGGTCTTTGCATTTCCATAAGAACTTTTTCACTGCCTGATTG
>WAOB01000008.1 GCA_015521505.1 Nanobdellati archaeon
TCCTGCTCCAATGACGGTATCGTAACCATCAGGAGCGGGAGATTATTCCTCATATCTCGTAAGGCCACTCATGTGGTAGCGGTCAATGTAGCTCCCAATGAGCCACTGATAAACATGAGGTGGCTGAGGAAGAAGCCCGTGCACGTATCCAAAATCCTTAAAATCCCTAAAATTTAGTGCACGGGCAACCATCAATAATTTACTCCCCAATGAAAGGGGGCTGATGTCAATGAAGCCTAAAAGACTAGTGAAAAATTTTTACCAGGCCTGAATCCCTATTTTCTTATGTAATTATGAAGATAAAATTGTTTATCCTTTTTCAAATATATGAATAACTGATGTTGAGCCACTTCCTCCTATATTATGAGTTAAACCATAATCCGCATCCACTTGATTATAAGCTTTACCTCTCAACTGTAAAACAATTTCAACTGCCTGTGCTACACCTGTAGCTCCAACCGGATGTCCTTTAGCTTTCAAACCTCCACTTGGATTTATTGGGATTTTACCACCAATCCACGTTTCACCTTCTTCTACTGCTTTACCACCTTTACCTATTTGAACAAAACCTAATGCTTCAATTGCAAGAATTTCTCCTATTGTAAATGCATCGTGAACCTCAGCTACTTGTATGTCTTTTGGTTCTAGTCTTGCCATCTTGTAAGCTTGTTTAGCAGCATATAATGTTGCTTCTTGAATAACTAAACTTCTTCTGTCAGATAGATTTATACTTGAAGATGCTTGAGCTGAAGCAATTATATATACTGGACTATCCGTATATTCCTTAGCAATTTCCTCATCCGCTAATATTATACATGCTGCTCCATCACTTATTGGTGAACAATCCAATAATCTTAAAGGATCAGCAACTAATGGTGATCGTAGAACATCTTCAACAGTTATTTCTTTTCTAAATTGAGCTAAAGGATTTTTTGTTGCATGTTTATGATTCTTAACAGCAACCAATGCTAATTGCTCTCTTGTTGTTCCAAACTCATACATATGTCTTCTTGCTATTAATGCATATAGTCCAGGAAACGTCAACCCTATAAATGCTTCCCATTCCTGGTCAGCTGCTGTTGCTAAGATTTCTGTTGTTTTTTCAGTAACAACATCGGTCATTTTTTCAACACCAGCAACAGCAACGATTTTATGCATTCCAGATAATATTGCCATAACTCCTTGTCTTAATGCAACACCTCCAGATGCGCAAGCATTTTCAACTCTAACTGCTGGTATTGGAGTTAAACCTGCATGATCAACTATAAGACTAGCTATATGTTCTTGATCAATGAATCTACCTGCAGACATATTTCCTATATACAACGCCTCTATATCCTTCCCTTCTATTCCAGCATCTTCTATTGCTTTAATACCAGCTTCTAAGAAGAGGTCACTAAAGCTTTTATCCCATAATTCTCCGAATTTTGTTATACCAACTCCTAGTACTGCAACTCTTTTTTTCACATTTACCACCTCAACTTATTTCTAAACTTTGCATATATCGAATAATCTATATATCTTTTATTGTTTATGTAAAAATCAACAGTTCTATTGTTATTTCTTTTCTTTGTTATACAATCTTTGACAACAAAACTAAACGCATCACTTCCAGCTCCAGATCCATATGAAACGAGTAAAATCCTTTCTCCTGGATTTGCTTTATCCAATACTCTACAGAAACCTATTAGACTTGATGCCGAGTACGTATTACCAATCTTATCTACTACGAATCCATGCTTAAGCTGTTCTTTATTAAAACCAAGCATCTTTGCTACTCTTATTGGAAATTTTCCGTTGGGTTGATGAAAGACTACATGATTAAAGTCCTTTGGCTTTAAGTTAAGTTTTTCCATCAAACCTTTAGCAGCGTTGTATATATGTTTAAAATATGCAGGCTCTCCTGTAAATCTACCTCCATGTTTTGGATAATCTTGCTTTGCTCTTCTCCAAAAATCTGGAGTATCTGTTGTATATGAAAATGTTCCTTCCAATTCTGCAATAACCTCATTTCTTCCTATAATAAAAGCAGCTGCTCCACTTGCAGCTGTATATTCTAAAGGATCTCCAGGTGATGATTGAGCAGTATCACTACCTACTGCTAAACCGTATTTTATCATATTGGATTTAACTAAACCAAAACATATTTGCATTGCAGCAGTTCCTGCTTTGCATGCGAATTCTAAATCAACTAGCATAACATCTGGCGTAGCTCCAATAGCTTCTGCAACTATAGTTCCACTTGGTTTAACTGCATATGGATGAGATTCCGATCCTATAAATATTGCTTGAATATCTTTTGGATTAATTTTTGCCATTTTTAACGCGTTTCTACTTGCTTCTACTGCTAATGTAACAACATCCTCATCAAGAGATGCGACAGCTTTTTCTGATATTAATAAACTAGATCGTATTTTGACAGAATCTTGCCCCCATATTCTAGCGATTTCTTCAACTTTAATTCTATAGAGAGGAATATAGACACCATATGCAACTATACCAACCATTATAGACACCTTAATTTTTCTTTAAGTTTATTCACATCATCACACTTAGCAACAGAAATTGCATCAATTTTAGCAAGTTCGATTCCAAATTCATCAATATTACCGCATATAACAATTAAAGAAGGTTTTATAGGAGAAATGCGTACAGCAATAAAAGGACTGCGACCAAACTTAACGTTTGTAAAAATTAGAGCTCTATCAGAAGTTAAACCAAATATTTTTAAGAAATCTTCATAACTATATTCTTTTATAACTTTTAAACTATCTAATAGAGTATATCCATATATCTTTCTATCATTTCCTTTTAATATTAATTCTAATTCCAGTTTTTTACAGAAATCTTCTATATCATAAGGAAATGCAAACTCTTTAATCTCGATGAAATCTTTTCTCTTTATAGTTTTTACGTTAAGATATTTTTTCAGTACTCTAAAATTATTTTTTTTATCAAGTTTTATTAACGCATTTACGAACCTTTTGATAAACATTGCTCCAGGATTTTTTCGTCTACATCTTTCATAATCGGATAGAACACTTGGGGATACCTTTAAAAGCTTTGATAATTCAAGTTTAGAAACGTTAAAGATCTCACGCCATTTTTTCAAGGTTAAACATGGATTTTCAGAGAGAACAATTTCACCGGCAATTCTCTCTTTAAACTCCTTAATAATATCGTCTATGTTATCACTTTCCAATGTCTGCATATAAAAATTCATCAATTTTTAAAATTTAAATCGACAAAAATCTAAATCAGTAATGGTTATATATTAAGATCTATATAATCTTTTAAACATTTACCTGGAGGAACCATTGGTAAAATGTTATACTCAGGATCTATAATGAAGTCAATTACAACCGGTTTTTTTTCTTTAAAAGCTTCTATAAACGCTTCTTTTATCTCACTCGGTCTTTCTACTCTAATACCTTTAGCTCCAAAACCTTCTGCAATTTTAACGAAATCCGTTGTTTTCCCAAGATATACAGCTGAATATCTTCTGTTATAAAATAATTCCTGCCATTGTCTTACCATTCCTAGATAATTGTTATTCATAATAGCTACTATTACATTGATACCATATTCAACACACGTTGCTAATTGTTGCATCGTCATTAAGAAACTACCATCTCCAGCAATATCTATTACATTCACATCCGGTTTTGCAACTTTAGCTCCTATTGCTGCAGGAAAACCGAAACCCATTGTTCCTAGACCACCACTCGTTATAAAAGTTCTAGGCTTCCTTCTGGTAATAAAGTGTGCTGCAATCATTTGACATTGTCCTACTTCTGTTGTTATTATATCATCATCACTAATTACTTCTTGAAGTTCTTTCATGATTCTTGGTGGTTTTAATGGTATATCATCATAATCCATTTTTACAGGATATTCCTTTTTCAATTCCTGAACTCTCTTATACCATTCGGTGTTCTCTTTTTTTCTATATTGTTTAAGAATATCTATTAAAATCCTTAAAGATTTTTTAGCATCTCCAATGATTCCCAGATAAGGCTCTACGTTCTTTCCAATTTCTGATGCATCGATATCTATATGAATTATCTTAGCTTGAGGTGCAAAACATTGAATGTTTCCTGTACTTCTATCTGAAAATCTAGTACCTATAGCTATTAGAAGATCACATTCATATGTTATATGATTTGCTGCTTTTCTGCCATGCATCCCTATCATTCCTAAAGATAATGGATGATCCTCTGGAAATGCTCCTTTTCCCATTAATGTTGTAACTACAGGTATTAACATCATTTCCGACAATTTTAAAACTTCATTGGATGCGTTAGATAAGATGACCCCTCCTCCTATAAGAAGTAATGGTCTCTCAGCATTAACTATAAGCTTTGCTGCTTCTTTCAGTTTTTCTAGACTTGGTTCTGGTATTTTTTTCAAACCTCGTATTTTTATATCTTCTGGAAATTCTACTTCCGCATCCTTCTCCTGAACATCTTTTGGAATATCTATAAGAACAGGGCCTGGTCTTCCATGGGTTGCAATTTTAAACGCCATCTTAATTATTTTAGGTATGTCTTTCGTATCCCTTATTTGGAAGTTATACTTTGTTATAGGCATGGTTATTCCAACAATATCCGTTTCTTGAAATGCATCCCTTCCTATCATAAGTGTTGGAACTTGTCCGGTTAGTGCAATTATTGGAATTGAATCCATGTAAGCATTAGCTATACCTGTTGTTAAATTGGAAGCACCAGGGCCAGAAGTTGCAGCACATACACCAACTTTACCAGAAGCTCTAGCATATCCATCAGCTGCATGAGCAGCACCTTGCTCATGTCTCATTAGTATGTGTTTAATATCTGAATCGTATAAGGAATCATAAAACGGTAACATTGCACCACCGGGAATTCCAAAGATTACTTCCACTTTTTCTCTTCTTAAAGCTTCAACTAGAATTTCTGAACCTTTCATATTATTTTTCATAAATTTATAATTTTAACAATACCTTTATTATGTTCTTTTTAAAAAATTATTTTAGAATTCATTTCGTTCGTATTTCTTAAGTAGATAATTGATTAATCCAGGAGTTATTATGGGTTTTCCTTGAAATACTACATAACCGTAAGGTAATACTATACTTTCTATCTCGTTTATCTTAATCTCAACTTCATTTGATATTTGAATCTCATCCAAGTTAAGACCCATATAGATAAGCTTAGCAACTAAAGCTGCGGTATCTATAGTTAATTGAACCTTACCAAGATTTCTTACAATTGCTTTTTTCGTTTTTTTAGTTATATACTCTCTCGTTTTACCAGTAATTACTCTGTCACCTAATATTCCTCCTATTATTATATAATCTCTTCCTATAAAATCATCTCTACATAGTTTCTTTTCAGCTAAAGGATCTAAAACAATAGCTTTGCTATCATCAATAATTTCAATAAAACTCTCTCTATAAACTTTTCCTAAATTTCTTAATCGAATAAACATATCATTGTCTTTAACATTGGTAAAAACAATATTATCTTTCCAAATTTCTGCTGCATGTTTATATTCAAGATATAACCATTCCCAAAGTTTTCTTTCACAATTTTCAATAATTAACTTCATAACATTAATCTAATTTTTTCTCACCAATCTAAATAATTGATTCTTTGACTTTCTTCTCGCAAACGAGTGACAAGGGTTCGTTTTACGGGAAAGGCCTTCTGAAAAAAGAGGACAAAATTGGAGAATTCCTTAAGGTAGCTTAAGTAATTTTCTGTAATATTCAGTACTTCAAGGAGATAATGGGAAAGTTTCATATTCTATTACGTTATAACTAACATTTAGAATTTATACTTTATAATATTTTTAATATTAAAATTTTGTCTTTTATCCTTAAATTATAAAAATAATCATGAGATTAGAAAAAATATTACCCTCCATTACATGGATTAAAAATTATAAATTAAAATATCTCTATTTTGATCTCATTGCAAGTATAAATCTTGCAGTTTCTATGATACCAAAAGGAATGGCATATGCATTAGTTGCTGGTTTACCTCCAATTTATGGATTATATGCGAGCTTTATAGCACCTCTTATAGGTATTTTATTTGGAAGCAATAAATTGTTATTTACAGGACCAGTTGGTGTTATGACAGTACTAGTTTATACCAGTTTATCTAAGTTTGCTGAGCCACAGACCCCAGAATACATTAGTATGGCAGCAACGTTAGCTTTAATGGTTGGTATTATTATGCTATTCTTAGGATTGTTTAGACTAACATTCATATTAAAGTTAATTTCACATTCCGTTTTAATAGGTTTTGTTAACGCTGCTGTTATAGTTATAATAATGACACAATTAAAATATATTTTAGGTATTCATTATAGTTCAGAAGAATTTTTGATAACAATGTTTGTAGAATTTATAAAAGAATTACCAAACTTAAAATTATTACCTCTTATTTTTTCAATTATAACAATTCTAACGATATATATATTTCATAAATACTTTAAAAGAATTCAAGAAGCTATTGTACTACTAATATTAATAATAGTATTTACAATAGCTGTTGCAACATTTAATCTTGAAGAGAAAGGTATAGAGGTTGTCGGTAAGCTTCCTCAGGGTATTCCTTCTCCTTCTCTTCCATCTGTTGATGCAGAATTACTTTCATCATTGGCATTGGCAGCATTGGTTATATCGATAGTTGGAATGTCAGAAACATACTCTATTTCAAAGATAATAGCGTATTACACAAAACAGCGAGTAAATTTTAACCAAGAATTTATAGGTCAAGGTTTGGCAAATATATTTACCTCCTTCTTCAAAGGTTATCCTGTATGTGGTAGTTTTTCAGGAACTAGTGTAAATTGGGGTTCTGGTGCAAAAACAGGTTTCTCAATAATATTTTTCAGTATTTTTACTTTACTCACAATAACTATTTTAACACCGTTATTCTATTATGTTCCAAGATTTATTTTAGCAATAATCGTAATATTAGCAGTTATTAAACTTCTTAAACCAAAACAATTGTTAGAATTATATAAAATAAATAAATACGATGGAATCGTTGCTATGGTTACTTTCATAATATCCCTAACAGTATCATTAGATTACGGTATCTTTGCAGGAATAATTCTATCACTAGCATTATATGTATGGAGAACAATGCATATAAAACTATACCTAATTTTAAAGGATAAATCCACTGGTCTTTTTATTCCAGTAAGTGTTGAAAGTCCTCCAAGCAATTGTCATCAAATACTAATGATAAAACCCGAAGGTCCATTAATTTATATGAATGCAGAAGATTTTAGAGATAAACTTTTTGAAGTAGTGAACAAGTGTAAAAATCTTAGAAAGATAATAATTGATATGAATGCTGTCTATCATATAGATGCAGCAGGGGTTGATATATTAAAAGAGATTTTAGAAGAGCTTCATGTAAGAGGAATAGATTTAATATTAATACATTTGGATCCGGAAGTTAAAAAAGTAATTAAAAAATCAGGAATTGAGAAGGAAATTAAAATATTCGAAAGAAAATCCGAAGCCATTAGATATGCTATAAAAGATGTTAATCAAAATATATGTAAGAAATGCAAAAATAAATTGTTCAATGAATGTCCTTCTTAACCTCCATACATTTGTTCAAATCTCTTAGCTGCTTCTTCGTATTTTTTAACCTCTTCTTCACTCATAGGCTTTATTTTTTTAAGTGCTTCCTCAAAATGTCTCATACTGATTTTTAATTCTTTTTTCATCTTATTTTTATCAATTTTACCTTTTGTCTTTTCAAGATATTCTTGCATTGCAAAGTATGCTGCCTCATTACATATCGCAGCTATATGAGCACCTGAATAGCGTTCAGTTCTTTTTGCCAATTCTTCAAGATTAACATCTTCTGCTAAAGGTTTTCCTCTTAAATGTACTCTGAATATCTCTACTCTTGCTTTAAAATCAGGCATTGGTACATATATCAATCTATCAAATCTACCTGGTCTTAATAATGCTGGATCAAGTAAATCAGGTCTATTTGTAGCTGCGATAACAACGACGCCTTTCAATTCTTCAATCCCATCCATTTCTGTAAGAAGTTGGGATACTATTCTTTCAGTAACTTGTGAGGATGAAATTCCTAAACCTCTCATTGGAGCAATAGCATCTATTTCATCGAAGAATATTATACAAGGAGCAACTTGTTTAGCACGTCTAAATATTTCTCTTATAGCTTTTTCCGATTCACCAACCCATTTGCTCAATATCTCTGGTCCCTTAACACTTATGAAGTTTGCCTGTGATTCAGTTGCAACGGCTTTTGCTAACAATGTCTTCCCAGTTCCAGGTGGGCCGTAGAGTAGTATTCCTTTAGGTGGTCTTAGATTTAAATGTTCAAACATATCTGGATATTTGAGTGGCCATTCAACAGCTTGTCTCAGTTGCAATTTAACATCATCAAGTCCACCAACATCCGTCCATTTAACGTTTGGAACATCTACTAATACCTCTCTCATAGCTGATGGTTCTATTTCTTTAAGAGCATCTAAAAAATCTTGCATTGTTACTTCTATACTGTTTAATATCTCTGCTGGGATTTCTGGAGCATCTAAATCTATTTTTGGTAATATTCTCCTTATAGCCCTCATAGCTGCTTCTTTACATAACGCTTCTAGATCAGCGCCAACGAAACCATGAGTTATATCAGCAAGATATTCGAGGTTAACATCTTTAGCTAAAGGCATTCCACGCGTATGTATTTGAAGTATTTCCAATCTTCCTTTTTTATCTGGAGGTCTTATTTCAATCTCTCTGTCAAATCTTCCAGGTCTTCTCAACGCTGGATCTAAAGCATGAGGTCTGTTTGTTGCTCCTATTACAATAACTTGACCTCTTGGTGATAAACCATCCATTAATGCTAAGAGTTGTGCAACAACTCTTTTTTCAACCTCACCGGTTACTTCTTCTCTTTTTGGTGCTATAGCATCTATTTCATCTATAAAAACAATAGATGGTGCATTTTCTTCAGCCTCTTTAAATATTTCTCGCAATCTAGCTTCAGATTCACCATAGAATTTACTCATTATTTCTGGACCATTTATACTATAAAAGTTGGCATCCGATTCATTCGCAACAGCTTTTGCAAGTAAAGTTTTTCCGCAACCGGGAGGTCCGTAGAGTAAGACACCTTTAGGTGGATCGATGCCTAATCTTTCAAAGAGTTCTGGATGTTTCAAAGGTAGTTCTACCATTTCTCTGATCTTCTGTATAACATCTTTCATACCTCCAATATCTTCATAAGTAACTCTAGGTATTTTTTTCTCCGCAAGTTGTGCTGCTTTATCACTTATAACTATTTTTGTTTCAGGTGTAATTATTGCAGCTTTTGCAGGTGGTTGAATAGCCATAACTACGAAGTTAACTTTTCTACCCATTATATTTATTTCGATGAGATCACCTTTAGATATTGCACGATTTTCAAGATAATGTCTTATATAGTATTCACCACCTACAATTCTCAAAGGTTCTGTTGGTGCTATTTTTATTTGCATAGCTCTTTTTGCCTCAATTTTTCTTACTCTAACCTTATCGTCAATCCCTATTCCAGCATTTTTTCTTATGGATCCATCCATCCTTATTATTCCTAAACCCTCATCCTCCGGATACCCTGGCCAATATATTGCTACTGTTGTTCTTTTACCTATTATTTCAACAACGTCTCCAGGTCTTAAACCTAACCTCCTAGCTGCTTCTGGATCTATCCTAACTATACCCCTACCAGTATCATTCGGTTTTGCTTCAGCAACTTTTAGTTCTAAGGTCATAAAATATCACCATATTTCTATGCTTTTTTATAAATAAATTTTAAAAAATAAAAAATTATTCAATTTTAATTTCAAAACCTTTTATCTTTTCCAATTTTGGTAATGTAATCTCCAGTATTCCATTGTTATATGAAGCTTTTGCTTTTTCTGCATCAACTTTTGTAGGTAATTTTATTTTTCTACGAAATTCACCATACTTAATTTCTTTTGCTAAGTATTTTGCACCTTCTTTGAGCTTTTCTTCCTTTTTTCTAACAGAGATTTCAAGATTATCGTCGTATATTGAAATTCTAATATCTTCCTTTTTAACACCAGGTATTTCACATATGATTTTTATTTCATCCTCCGTTTCTATAATGTTTGAGCAAATTGGACTTGTTTCCTTAATTAAAGGAGATTCTTCAAACAATTTATCAACTCTTTCTCTTATTTTATTAAGTTCACTCAATATTTCGTTTAGAATTTCACGCATCATATTAATCTATTTTTATATCAAATCCTTTTTTATGTTCTTTAAGTTTAAACTCTACTTCCAAAACACCATTGTTAAATCTTGCTTTTGCTGATTCGGGATCAACTTTAGCACCCAAGTTTATTCTCTTAAAGTATTTTCTATCACCACTTTCAGCTTTTACTTCTAGTTCTGTTTCTGTTGCACGAAGTTTGATATCTTCTTTTTTAACACCGGGTAATTCAACCAATACTGATAACGTGCCTTCCTTTTCATTTTTTATTACATCAACGAAAGGTTCTCTATAACCTGAAATCTCTGCAATACTAGGTTTAACATTACCAAACGTTCTAATTTCAGGCTCTTTCCCAGGTTCAAATCTTATAGAATATCCAAATATCAATGGCTCTCTGGATTCAAACTTTCCTTCCTCTAATTCTCTGAATATTCTTTCAAACATCTTGTCCATTTCTTCAAACTCCCTCATAATATCTCTAATCCATCGTCTCCACCAGACCATAGAATCACCTTTTAAA
>WAOB01000009.1 GCA_015521505.1 Nanobdellati archaeon
TCTTATATCCGAGCCAGGTAGATATATTGCAGCACCTTCTGTAAGATTACATACTAAGGTAATAAACTCTTATGATGATACACTCGTTGTTAATGCCTCTATATATAATGCTTATATGGATACCTATCTTCTACATCATAGATTACCTATAATCGATGAAGTAGAAGAAGGAAAATTTTGTTATACTATAAAAGGCTGCACTTTAGACAGTTTAGATATTTTTAGATATAAAGCATGTTTTGAAAAAGAAAAAGGTATTGGAGATGAAATAGTTTTTTTGAACGTAGGTGCTTATAACTTCCATACTGAGTTCAATTTCTTAGATAGAATTCCCTACAAAGTCGTAGAGAAATTTTAGAGTCTATCTTATTTAAGAAATGGACAAAATGATATATCCTATTATAATCAACAAAACACCAAGGAGTATAAAGATAATCTCAACAGGTATGTGAAAAACATTAGATAATATAATACTAATACCTTCAAAAAGCATAATGAATCCTATAATAAGTAAAACATAAGAAAATCCGAAAAATATAATCTTTCTCTTTAATCTCTTTCTTAAATCTTCCAATGCCTTCATATATTTCAATAAAACGAAAAGCAAACTTAAAATGTTACTCATAGCATCACTTTAACTTACCTAGTAGATATCCAATCAACAATGCCAAACCTATAGATTTTAAAGGATTCTTCTTTATGTATTCTTCTATTTCATCCCTCTTATCTTTAATCCTCTCTAACATATCTTCAAATTCCTCATTACTTATATTATACTTCCTTTTCAATTTCTCTATTTCCTCTCTCAATACATCAATCTTATTTGCTGTATCTTCTTTATTCTTTCTATTCATAAGGACCACACAATTATATTATCTCTGCCAATATATATGTTTTCTTTTTTGTAATAAAATATGGTTTTTGCTCATTCATGACCTCTAAAGCATAATCTAACTTTCTCTCGCTCTCGGCATATATCTTAAAAATAACATCTCCTTTCCTTACTTTATCTCCAAGTTTCTTGTATAAATAAACTCCTGCTCCTTTAAATGAAGGCGCTCCGGCTCTTTTTGCAATCTCTACAATTGTATTATTACTTATCCTCTCAACCACACCATCTTGTTCAGCAGTTACTTCATAAGTGTACGTTCCCAACATATTATACAAATCCCTTGCCAAACTGCCGTTTTGTTCATGAATAATCTCCTTAAATTTTTTAAATGCCTTACCTCTATCTAATATCTCTTTTGCAGTATCATAGCTACCTTTACCTGTTAACTCAAGAATAATTCCTGCCATTTCCAAAGATTTCTCCCTCAAATCCTTTGGCCCTTTACCATAGAGAACATTTAATATATCGATCATCTCCAAAACAGGTCCTACACCATTACCTATTGGTTCATGACCTTTAGTTATTATACTCTCTACAACCATACCTATATGTGCCCCAACTATTTTAAACTTTTTGGCAAGCATCTTTGCCTTGTTAAAATTAGTTATTTTTGCCTCATCCCCATAGGGTATATCAATCAGAACATATTTACTTCCAACAGACTTCTTTTTAGATAAAATAGATGCAATAACCTGGCCTTCTGGATCTAAATCCAAAGGCTTCTCAACCCTTATAAGTTTATCATCAACAGGGGCTAAATCTAAAGCACCACCCCAAACCATACACCCATTAGTTTTCTTAACAATCCTTTTTATTTCTTCTGCAGAAAACTCCACATTTGCTAATACCTCTACTGTATCTGCAGTTCCTGCAGGAGATGTTATGCTCCTACTAGAGGTTTTAGGTATCTTCAAACCTGCAGAGGCAACTATACTAACTATTATAGGAGTAGTTCTATTACCTGCAATACCTCCAATAGAATGTTTATCTACAATCTTCCAATGCCACGGCCAGGACAATGTCTCTCCATACTTATACATCTCTTTGGTTAAAGAAATAGTTTCTTTTATGCTCATACCATTTATCTGTACAGAAGTTAAATAAGATGCTATCTCTACTCGTGATAGTCTATTTCGATAAACATCCTCTACAAACATTCGGATCTCTTCATGATTTAACTCAAATCCTTGCATTTTCTTTTTAATTACTTCCTTGGATTTAGGATGAGGTGCTGTTCTAATCCTAACCTTTTCCCCATCTTTAAAGATAGAATATTTTTTAGGTATGGCAATAGTAGAAGAATCAATAAATTCATTATTCTCATCAATCTCTACAATATATATCTCTCCTTTACTGTTTGTTCTTACTTTTATTCTGTCTCCCGCCCTCACATTAATTTTATCTGCGATGTCTTTTGATATGATAGCAATTCTTTCGTATGTAGATAAAGAAATGTTCTTCACATTAACTTCCAAAACCATATATTATCCTCCCTTCACTTTCTACGATATATTTGTTATTGTAGTATCTCCCTTAATATGTCATTAACATATTTGGAATCTACAGGGTTCTTAAAAATTATAAATACATCCTTTCTTATATCTTTATCATCTAAGTCCTCTACTTCAAACTCGTCTATGTACTCATTACCTCTTAACTTCTCTTCTAACTCTTCTCTCTGCATGTTTATTAAAAAACTAATAGAGGTTATCTGAATACTTCTACTCGCAGTGATATTTGCTTCTTCATCTCCTGCCATTAACATCACCTCTTATGTAAAATATAGTATACAACAGAAATATATATTTATAATTGTATTTAATCTTTCTAGATAACCTTATCTCCTTCAACATTTACCGGATGCAGAAACCGGATGCAGAATATATTACCACATAATACTCCTTCTATACTATCTCGCACCTTCTGCTTCCTTCTCTCTCCTGTTCTTCTCAGATATCGCAAAACTTTCGGGATTGTTCTCATAAGCAAGTAATATCTCCTCTGCCAACACCTGACCAGCAGTTTTCTTATTTGCATGCCTTTTCATATATGCTCCAACAACAAGATTTCTTATTGCTAAATCAACCCTTCTTTGAGGTGAAACTATTACTGGTTCTCTAGCGACAATACCTCCTTTCTGATAGGTAATTGCCTCCTCAACAGGAGCAGCATTTTCAATTGCCTTAACTAGTACTTGTATTGGGTTTTTCTTTGTTCTTTTTTCAATTATCTCGAATGCTTCAATTATGTTATCGATATTAGTTAGCGTTTTACCTGTGTTTATGCCAGATGTTAGTTTATGTTTCTTTCCTTTATGTCCTGCCACAAACATCCTGTTTATAAATCTTTCAACAATATTAATTTTTGCTTTACCAAAAGGCTCTTTTGCCAATCTTCCTCCTGTTTTAGGATATGCGATTGGATGTAGAGATATAACATTAACCAATCCTGGATCTTCAATCTTAACATCCTCAAAACTCCACTTATTGAAAAGTTTTATACTCTGTAACCCTCTCTCTTGTGTTGTAGTATTGCTCATAAATTAGCACCTTATCTGCCCTTTTGTTTTCTACCCAATACAAGTTCTTTTAAAGATATACCGTTAACTTTAACTACTTGATATTTAACTCCTGGTATGTCTCCTTTTGCTCCTCCTTGTGCTCCTCCTATCTTCTCAATGATAACTTCATCATGTTCATTAATATGATTTATTGCCCCATTACCTGGACAGAACGCGGTAACCCTTATACCGTTCTTTATAAGTTGTACTCTTACACACTTCCTCATAGCAGAATTAGGCTGTTTTGCCTCAACCTGTCTTTTTTCTAAAACAATACCTCTTGCTTGTGGAGATCCTTCTAAAGGATCAACTTTAATATCCAATCCTAAAATCTTTCTGACATAGGTCTTCTTATGCCATCTTTTATCTTTTGCTTTTCTTATTAAGTTTCTACCTGCAAATAAACCTCCTTTAGGAATGGATCTCACCTCATTATCCATCACATTATCTACGATAATTAAATATCTTATATCTTATATCAAATATCTATACAAAGATAATTTTAAAAAGATAACGGTAAATATCACTACTACCAAGACCGTTTCTACCATATAGGAAAACCAGGAGAGAAACCATTTAACTAAAAACTTATACATTACACCCGCATCTTAATATTATCTTATGAAAAAAGAACAGTTAGAAAATATTCCTAAACGTGCGGAAAATTTGGAGAATAAAGAAAACATCAACCAAGAGATATACATCAAAATATCCTTTTATGTCGTTTTGTTCTTAATTGTGTTTGTATTTCTTGTTTCTTACGTTTATTTCACGCCCTCCTCTGAAAAAGATAATTTATCGAACGAGATTTTAACAAATACTCAACAAAAAGAAAGGAGCAATATAAAAAATAGCAATCAAAAATCTATTGAGTTCAAACCTGTAGAAGAAGTGAAATTAATAAAAGAGATATTCAACGAGACATCTAAAAAAGGAAAAGAGTATTGTAACACATTAAAAGAACCTTATAAAGAATATTGTTATTCCTATTATTATACTGAAGCGGCGTTTTCTAAATCTGATGTCTATGAATGTTTAAACATCCCCTATAAATCTAAAATAGGATGTGTCGTCTCTTACTCATACCTCCATAATAAAACTTTCTGTGATATCCTTGGTAAGGATGAAGATATATATATGTGTAAAGACATATTACAAAATATGTGATGCACATGAGTAGATTACATAACCTATTTTTTATAAGTATAGTAATGTTTTCTTTAGTAATTGCTTCTCTTTCTTACGCTTTAGTAGATAAAACTCAAAGCTGGTTGCCTCTACAACAAATAGCGATAAATTCAGAATCCAATATCTCCGTAGATGAAAACAATAACGGAATTATTGATAATTCTGAAAAGTTAGGTGGTCTCGGTAAGAACAGTTTTCTACAAACCCAAGGAGGAACTCTTAGAGGCATTCTCTTCTTATATTATGGAATTGGAAAGATAGTAGATCTAGACAATCCTTCCTATTATATAGATCCAAGTTATTATTCCAATTTTAACAGATTGTGTATAAAGGGTGTATGTATCAATTCTTGGAATGATATCCAGACAAATATAGATGAAAGTTACATAAGAGCAATTGCACGAGATGAAATCTACTTACAGCAGAGCAACATTACTGCAGGATATGCAGAAAACCTTATAGGTATAAATAAAAATGATCTTTTAAATGTGTTGAAATTAAAATCTTTTTGTTTAGGTGGAGATTGTAATCTAGGTATGGATGCTATAAGTGTTAACGGTTATAAAGTAGGTACAAACATCTCTAATATACCTATTATAGATCCTACCGTTCTATATGATAATTTAAAAGTTGGATATTCTTCTTTTTCCTCTTTATCTAACAACACATATCATCTAGGTGGTGTGGATGCCGAAACCATATTAGATGATATTACAATGTTAAAGAACAGGTATACTATTATCGAAGAAAATATTACAGTGATTGAAAGTGACGTATCTAATATATATAACACCTTGAGAAATATCTTCTCATACATTGGTGATAATGCAAGTATAGTATTAAACGGATTAAAAGATAGTAAAGTCCAGAACTATTTATTTAGTCTTCTTGATGAAGAAGGATATTTGAAAATAAACAACTGCTTCTATAATGAAGGAATTGTGTTAATTACTCAAGATGAGAGCGGATCGTTCACTATTGTATGTAAGAGATTTAAAGATTCTGTAAAAGAGCAAGTGATGAGTATATTCAAAAACAAACTTTGTAGTGGTGATAAAGAAGGTGTGGTTGTAGGATTTAATAGTGAAGGAGATAACGTTGAATGTATATCCTACAGTTCATTAGTAAACAAAATGATGTCTAATATAGTAACTTCCTTAGAGGCTCAAGGATTTTTAAAAGGAGATACATTAGCATTTAACACTGCATTTCAAAATGAAATTAAATCTGCAATAGATGATTATCTTGGATCATACCTTACAATAAATGCCGGAGATAATAGGTATCTAAGGAAGAATTATTGTTCCAATGACAAAGAGATCTTGGTTTACAATAGTAACAATAGAAAGTTTGAATGTAAAATGCTGGGATTAAGTTTTTCATATTCTTTTGAAAATATCCAAGGGACAGATCCACAAGGAGGAAATGATAATGAGATAAAAACATTGAGATGTGACGAGAAATACGGTAATGAATATGTAATGGTAGGTATAAAAGTTCAATATGAAGATGTAGATGATGATTGGGACGATACACCAGTAATCCACAAAATAGGAATAATTTGTAAAAAATTAAATATAGAAGGGGAATTGAGATATCTATCTTTATACAATTAGTTGAACGATATTAATGTGCCTTTTGCTTCTTCAAACCTATCTATATCATTAACAGATATAAATTTCACCGGAATGTTATATTCCCTCACTATCTTTAGTGCTTTATGATCAAATAATTCATACTCCCCAGGTACTTGCGCTTTGTCTTTTATTATATCCCACAATTCATCATAGCTCATCCTGTCAATTAACCTTGCATCCCGGAATTTCCTCGGGTCTTTGTCATATACACCACCAACGTCATTAACATTAACGAGCATTTTTGCATTCACTTTACTTGCTAATTCTGCTGCAACAGCGTCTGTCGATTTTCCTGGAGATGTACCTCCCATAAATATAATACTAAAATGATTTTTTATTCTTATTGCTTCTTTTATTGTTGTAGGTAGAAAATCTAAGTATCTTTTATATAAGAAAACACTTGCCAACAACTGAGCATGCAGTCTCGTAGCCATTATACCTAGTTCGTCTAGTACTCTTGATTTATCTTCTGGTTTATATGTATCTCTCACTTTTCCAAGACCTTCTATCCCCTCATTAGATGATTTGATAAGATTTCTTGCCAGATCTCCTCCTCCTGTAACAACGAATACTTTATATCTCGATGACACAATAAAAAGTTTCTCGCATATTGTTTTTATATTTTTATAATTATCTCGAGATATAACATTCCCACCAATACTAAACACAACAATACTTCTCATTTCCCTCTTGACCATAGAAAAAGATTGGGAAGTTTAAACTTTTAAAAATTATTGGACCATACATATAACATGAATAATCTCTCTTTCGTCTGTTTGTTCATGCGAGGGTCGCCTAGCCCGGTTTGGCGTGGGACTGCAGATCCCATTTACGCGGGTTCAAATCCCGCCCCTCGCTTTGGTGTTATTATCTCAAAGCATTAAGTCAAAAATTGAGTTAAAGAATATATGAATGTAGAGCGTTATTCTTATCTACTATGCTCAACACATCACAACCATATAAATTCTATAAGTAGTTTGATCATACTCGGAAATGGACTTCCGATAATTTTAAAAAATTTTCTATCTATTTTATAATTTGTCCAACTAATATACATCGATAAAGGTGGTGAGAACTATGGCTAAGAGTAATTATGTTTTAGCATTAAAGAGGAGAAGAGAAGGTAAAACTAATTATAAGAAAAGATTGGCATTTTTGATGTCAAACAAGCCCAGGCTTGTAGTAAGAATTACAAACACACAATTTATAGCACAAATAGTAAGATACAATCCTGAAGGAGATATAACTGAATTGCAATTCAACTCATCATCTCTAAAAAAGAAGTTCGGATGGGAACATAATGTCAAAAATCTTCCATCCGCATACCTCACAGGATATGTACTGGGTAAGATGGCATTACAAAAAGGAATAGATGAAGTTATATTGGATGTTGGGTTAAGGAAGCCACATAGGAAAGGGAGAATATATGCATTAGTTAAAGGTATGTTAGATGCAGGTGTGTATATACCTCATGATCCGTCCATTTTACCTGATGAGGATAGACTTAAAGGGTTGCATATAAAGAAATACTTAGGTAAGGATATAGCATCAAAGTTCGATGAAGTGAAAGGAAAAATAGATAAAATGTTTGAAAAAACAAAGAAGAAATAGAGGTGATATAATTGGTAGATAATAATGATGCTCCTACTGTTGAGATTAGTAAGGTGGAGAGGATATTAAAGTCTTGGGTTCCTAAAACAGAATTAGGTAGAAAAGTATACAATAGGGAAATAAACTCTATAGAAGAGATCTTTTCAAAAGGATATCTAATAAGAGAGCCAGAAATAGTTGATATACTATTACCGGAATTAAAAGAAGAAATAATTCTCATAGGAGGAAGTTCTGGTAAAGGTGGAGGTATAAAAAGAATACCTATAAAATCTACTGTCAGAATGCACAAATCTGGAAGAAAAAGAAGTTTGCATGCAATGGTAGTAGTAGGTAATGGAGATGGATATGTTGGTGTAGGTTACTCACGAGGAAGTGATGCCAGAGATGCAATAATGAAAGCAGCAAAAAAAGCTAGATTAGATATTAGACCTGTCATTAGAGGTTGTGGATCATGGGAATGTCATTGTCATGGCAATCATACGATTCCTTATAAAACCGAAGGGAAATCCGGCTCTGTAAGAGTAAAACTTATGCCAGGACCAAGAGGATTAGGATTGGTTGCTTCTCCAGAAATGAAAAAAATTCTATCTTTAGCAGGTATCAAAGATGTATGGATGAAATCTTATGGTCATACGAGAACAAGAATAAATCATGTATATGCTTTATTGAATGCATTGGAAAATTTATACAATATGAAAATATCTGATGATATGAAAAAAGATTTAGGTTATACTGTTGGGATGAGTAAAGCGTGAACAAGATGGTATCAGGTGTTCAAATATGGTCAACAAAATAAAGCAAAAAGAGGAAGAAACTGAGTTGTTAGCAATAATAAGAGTTAGAGGGAGAGTAGGAGTAAGACGAGATATTGAAGAGACATTGAAAAGGTTAAAGTTAACTAAACCCAATCATTTAGTAATATATCCAAAAGAAGATTCCATACTTGGGATGATAAAAAAAGTAAATTCATACATTACTTGGGGAGAAATAGATAAAAGAACTTTAGAATTATTAGACAATAGAGCAACAAAAGAAACAGAAAACCTTTATAGATTGTCTCCACCAAAGAGAGGATGGGGTAGAAAAGGAATTAAATATTCTTATAAAGAAGGAGGAGCAATAGGATATAGAGGTAAAGAAATAATATATCTTATTGAAAGGATGTTAAACAGATAATTTATCATTTATGATAGTGGAAAGAGGGGATGTCATGGTAGTCAGATTTAAAAGGAAAGTAGTTAAGAAAAGAGGGTCAAGAACTTATGGATATGGTAGTTCTAAAAAACATAGAGGTAAGGGTAGTAAAGGAGGTAAGGGATTGAGCGGTTCAGGAAAGAAAGGACAACATAAGAAATTATTGCTTGCGTCTCAAGGATATATTATAGGAAAATATGGATTTAAAACACCCTACCAAAAAAGGAAATTAGAATCAGTAACCACTAAAGAGATAATAGAGAGATTTGAAGAGATTGTCAATAAATATGGAAGATATGATAAATCTAAAAACACGGTCATTTTCAATGATAATGTTAAAATCATTTATCAAAGATCTTTAGAAAAAAACGAATTTGGAAATAATGTTAGTTTCATCGTCAGAAGCATAACGGATAAAGCCAAAGAATATCTAAATAAATTAGGTGTAAAAGTAGAAGTAAAAGAATAATTTTGTGATATATATGGGAGTAGTAGATACAATATTACCATACATACCATCAGTTAAAAAACCATCTAAAGAAGTTCTATTTAAAGAGAGACTTTTATGGACTCTTGCTGCTCTTCTTATCTATTTTGCCTTATCAGATATTCCCTTAATAGGTATTACTCCCGAAACTTTGGCTTTCTTTGAACAAGTTTCTATTATATTCGGAGCATCTTTAGGCACATTTGCCATGCTCGGTATTGGTCCTATAGTAACTGCCAGTATTATTATGCAGCTACTTGTAGGTTCTGGATTAATAAGAGTTGATCTAAACACATATGAGGGTAGAGCATGGTTTCAAGGTATGCAAAAAATTCTGGCTTTAATTTTTGCGGTAATTGAAAGCATATCTTTGGTGGTTTTCGGTGCGCTAACACCTATATACGATACCACACTCTATTACATTTTCATAATCTCACAGGTTGCATTAGGGAGTATATTAATAATATACTTAGATGATTTAGTATCTAAATGGGGTATTGGCTCAGGAGTGTCTTTATTTATATTAGCAGGAGTATCAAAACAAGTATTTATTAGAGCATTTAGTTTCACATCAAGTGGAGAGGGGTTTGTAGGAGTAATACCTCAAATATTCTATGCATTATTCACTGGTGTTGAAAGTATCTCTGCGTTGATTTCCACAGCAATTATCCCTTTACTTACAACAATAATTATTTTCTTAATTGTTGTATATGCACAATCCCTTCGAGTTGAAATTCCTTTAGTGATGACAAGTTTCAGAGGATTTGGAAGGAAATGGCCTTTGAAGTTTATATACACAAGTAACATGCCTGTTATTCTAGCATCTGCACTTTTAATAAATCTACAATTATGGGGTCAATTACTTTATAATAAAGGCATATCCATACTAGGAGAATTTTCAAGAGATGGTACAGCAATATCAGGATTAGTCTATTATCTCACACCGCCAAATAATTTCATTGTTAACATCATTACAGGTTCGCAACTACCTGTAGGAGATGTAGTAAGAGCGATAACATATACTCTTTATATGGTTGTTTTCAGTATCATATTTGCTCTATTCTGGGTTAATACTTCCGGAATGGATCCCAAGAGTGTTGCAAGGCAAATAATAAACGCAGGAATGCAGATCCCGGGGTTTAGGAGAGATCCAAGAGTCATAGAAAAAGTTTTGGAGAGGTATATTCCTGCATTAACTGTATTAGGCGGAGGATTTGTGGGCTTTCTTGCAGCATTTGCAGATCTTTTGGGCGCACTAACCTCTGGAACAGGATTACTCTTAGCAGTTATGATAGCACATAATTTTTATGAACAAATAGTAAAGTATAATGTGGAAGAGATGCCCTCCCTACTTAGAAAAGTTATATCGAAAAGTTAGTGATGTGTTATGGTTATGATAATATATAATCCAATTATTACTTTAGTAGCAATATCTTTCGTTGTGTCGTTATTAAGTAATATTGTAATGAAATACGCTGTAGATAAACACAAAATGGAAAGTATAAAACATAGAATGGATAAAATTAGAAAGAAAATAAAAGATGAGAAAATTAAAAACAATCCTGAAGAGTTTAAGAAGATCTTAGGAGAACAACATTCTTTAATGTATGAACAAATGAGGATTTCCTTTAAAGCAATGATAATAAACTTAATATTCTTAATTCCTTTTTATTATTATCTCAAAATAAGTATAGGAAACATATCATTCAATTTGCCTTTCGAATTAGCCCTCATAGGCGATGCTTTGCCATGGTGGGTATTGTATATTTATTACTCTAT
>WAOB01000010.1 GCA_015521505.1 Nanobdellati archaeon
ATATTAAAGTTAATGATGTCTTAATTCTTTTTAAGGCAGGATTTCGCTTAGTTAATGTTATTGTTGGTATTGATATAAATCTGAAATAATCTTTTATGCTTGTGGGGATAAATCTTTGAAACGTTTTTATTATCTTTTCAACTTCTTTTGTTAGAAATATCGATGAAAATATAGTTAGAATTGTTGATACTATTATAATCGAATACAGTACTTCGTCGATAAGATAATTTCTTAAACCCGCTTCTGCCATAATAAAGGAGAATTCTCCTCTCGATACCATTAATGAACCTATAACCAATGAAGAGTAAACAGAGTATCCGGTGATAAAACTTCCAATACTTAGGGTTAAAAGCTTAGCTAAAACAGCAATTATGGCAAGGATTATTACAACATGAACCAAGTCCTTTATCAGAAATATATTTGTTATAAGACCAACATATATAAAAAATATTGATGCAAAGATATCTTTTATTGGAATTATAAGCTGCTTTATTTCTGATCTATATCTTGAATATCCTATTATAGCTCCTATAATAAAAGAACCTATTGCAACCGAGAATTTAACCTCATGCATGAGGAATGCCATGAGAAAGGATATACCTAAAATTGCAAGCATTAAAATCTCTCTTGAAGTATTTTCTCCTAACCAATCTATAAATTTTGGAAGAAATCTTTTTCCGAGAAATATTAATGTAAACGTTATTAGTAAGAATTTAGATATCATTATGAGAATATTTTCAAGAGCTTTTTGTTCTATTATATAAAGACTACCTAACATTGTTAGGAAAAGTATTGCTGCCATATCTTCAACAATCAAAATGCTTATAATCTGAAGAATAGCACGTTCGGGTATCTTTTTTAAATCATCTAAAATTTTTACTATAACTGCGGTGCTACTTATTGAAAATATAGCCCCTAATATTACCGATGTTGTATAATCGAATCCCAAAAACTTAACAAAATATGTTGTAAGAAGGAACACCAAAAGTATTTCGAAAATCGCAAGGTATATAGTTTCGACACCAACTTTTTTCAATTTTTTAAGATTGAATTCCAAACCAACGTATAACATTATTAGAATAACACCTATTTCGGCAAATGTTGTTATAATTTCATTTATTTCAATAACTTTAAAAAAACTTTCACCCAGAATTATACCTGATACTATATAAGCTAATATCGTTGGAATTCCAACTCTGTTACATATAACGGATAAAACTGCAACCAATATGAATATTATGCTTAATTGCTTTATTATTTCAATAATCTCCATTTTATTATTTGAAATTTTTACAAAATGTTACAAAATGTCGTCAAGAAAGTCCTGCTCTTTAGTATGGAGATATCTAGTTTTAATGAATCTCTCTAAACCGAACCGGTGATAGGATAGACTTAGAGAGATTGGGAGAGAGGTGAGTTTAACAGGATACGTTACCAAACTATACTTCTACGAATCTTTCCAGTAGAAGCACAACTTCCTTACAAAGGACACTCATACTATAACATAGGAAAGAGGTCAGATTATATAAATATTAAACTATATTTATAAAATTATTTTAGATGATATAATTCCCGTACTTAGCTATGAAGAATATTGGTTACGATTCTAGAAGGGATATAAGGTCAAAACCAAACGTAATAAAGATGGATGATATTGGAGAAAAGATCGTTAAAAAAAAGGTTTTAAAGCGAGAGGGATCGATAATTCTTATATCGACAAAAGAGGTTGTTACAATACCTCCAACCATGACGATAAAAGGTGCTATTGATACGATGAATAAGTATAGATTTAGAAGATTACCTATTGTAGAACCGGGTAGAAATAGATTAATCGGTATAGTTACGAGTAAAGATATTATAAATTTTTTAGGTGGTGGTGAAAAGGTAAAGATAATTGCAATAAAACATAAAGGAAATTTTCTTTCAAGCATAAATGAACCTATAACTGAAATAATGGAGAATGCAATATATGTCCCGGAAACCTCCTCAATAAGTGAAGGTATAGAAAAAATGTCTAAAAGCAAGGTCGATTATTTAATTGTTGTGAATAATGAAGATGAAAAAATTATCCGTGGAATAATCTCTGAGAGAGATTTTATAGAGTTATTATATGATAAAATCACAGGTAAACGTGTTAAAGATTTCATGACAAAAAACGTTATAACCGCAAGTATAAATGATACGTTGAAAGATGTCGTTCTATTAATGGGAAAAAAGTTTAGAAGAATACCTATAGTTGATGATGAAGATAATCTTGTTGGTGTAGTCACTACTAGAACAATAATAAATTTAATTGCTTCAAATAGAGTTTTCTCAAAACTCGTAGATAATAAATTTGAAGAAGTTTTAAACATAAACGTAAAAGAATTCATGCGCAAAGATATAGTAACGGTAAATGAAAACGATGATTTGGGAAAAGCAGCTAAACTAATGATAGAAAATAAAACCGGAGGATTGTTTATAGTAAAGAATGGAAAAATAGAGGGTATAATTACTGAACATGATTTGTTTAATGCTATAAGGAGAGATTTAACATGAAAGTTCGAGATTTTATGAACAAAAAGATAATAATCTCATTTCCAAACGATACAATTGCAACAGTATGTAATTTAATGATAAGGTATAACGTTGATCAAATCCTTATTGTTGAAGATAATAAACCTATAGGTATAGTAAGTAAAAAAGATATAGCTAGGAGATTATTACAAATGGTTCCTCCAGATAAAAGGAGACCAATCGATAAAATTTTA
>WAOB01000011.1 GCA_015521505.1 Nanobdellati archaeon
TGAATATCAGGTATAAAGAAAAAATGAATAAATTTGTTGTGAGGATTAGTTCTTCAAGTAGGAATGAGATTAACATTACTGATTTGTTGTTGATTGATTCCTTAGGGAATGAATGTGACCTGGTTGATAGTTTTGTTTTGTTGAAACCTTCGGGTTTGGTTAATATTAGAGGTTATTGTCCTTATTATTGTGGTGATTTGTATAAAGTTGTTTTACAATCTACTTGTGGGGTTTATGAGGATTTGGATAAGGAGAGGATAGGGATTAGGTGTGAAGAGTCTTAAATCTCTAAAGCATCCAAACCAACTTTCAAACTTCTAATTAACGAATTTACTGCAATCTTGAATGCATTGATATCTTTAGCAGTTATGATAACAGAATTATCTTTAAACTCGATCTTTGCTCTACCCTTTATTTCAGTAGATAAGCTGTTTTTAAGAACTTCCAAAACCAATCTTTTATCAGAAAAATCCATCTCTATAGTTGCTCTAATCATATTGACCCACTTTCTAAAAGTTCTTCTATTCTATCCACAAGATCCTTAATCCCTATTCTTTCTTGTTCTGCAGTATCTCTAAACCTTATTGTAACTGAATCATCTTCTAAGGTTTGATAATCTATAGTTACACAATATGGTGTGCCTATTTCATCCATTCTAGCGTATCTCTTACCTATACTACCAGAATCGTCATAAAATACTCTCTCAATATGTTGCGTAAGTAATAAATAAACTTCTCTTGCCTTCTCATCCAAACCGTCTTTCTTAACTAATGGAAATACAGCAACTCGTATAGGAGAGAGAAAAGGTTTAAGTTTTAGAACTGCTTTCCCTTCTCTCAAAGAATAGGCACTATCTAGAACAGCCATAAAAATTCTATCAAGCCCAAAAGAAGGTTCAATAACATAAGGAACTATTTTTGCTTTCAAATATTCATCATATACGCTTAAATCTTTATCACTATACTTCATCTGCTGTCTCAAATCATAATCTCCTCTGTTAGCAATCCCCACAATTTCTTTCCATCCAAAATCAAACTCATACTCTATATCCCATGTTTCCTTAGAATAATGACTTAGCTCTTCTGGTAGATGTTGTCTTAACCTAAGTTTTTTCTCGTCAATACCCAATAATACCAAAAACTCCATAGTTTTATAAAGCCAATAACCGTGCCATTCATCTTTAATTATGGAGAAAATATCCCTCCATTTGCCTATAAAAGGTTTCTCCATATTAATTTGATCCTCTGCTGTGAAAATTATAACTTCTCTATCCATATCGACTTCATTTAAATAAAAACACTTATTCTCATCATTAGGATGTATAAAATACTCTATTTCCATCTGCTCAAATTCTCTACATCTAAATAAGAAGTTTCGAGGAGATATCTCATTCCTAAATGCTTTCCCTATCTGAGCAATACCTAATGGCAATTTTTTTCTAGCAACTTCAAAAACATTCTTGAAGTTAATAAAGATGTTCTGGGCCGTTTCAGGTCTTAGATATACTTCTGAGTTAGAGGATTCTTTTACTCCAATATGTGTCTTAAACATTAAATTAAACACCTCTGGTTTCTCAAATTCCTCGCTTTTGCATCTCTCACACACAACCCTGCCTTCATTAATCAAACCAATAAGTTCTTTTAAAGTTTTGCCTTCCACATTAACTTTAAGTTGTTCTTCAATAAAGTGATCTAATCTATATTCTGCTCTACACCTCTTACAAACTACAACAGGATCAACGAAATTTTCAATATGCCCAGAAGCATACCATGTTTTTGGATGTGTTATTATTGCTCCATCCAACCCAAAAATATCATCTCTTTTAGAAACAAAAAATCTCCAAAAAGCATCTTTTATGGCTTTTTTAATCTCAACACCTCTCGGACCATAATCCCAAAATCCGGAAAGAGAACCGTAAATTTCTCCAGAAGGATACACCATTCCTGTTTTCTTACAAAATCTCGCCATCTCCTCTATATTCATACAAACCACTTACTTATCGAAATTCAAATAAATTCTTTTGTTTACCTAGAGTATTAAAATTCTTACCATGATCTAAAAGAGGCACACCATACATCCCATCACATCCTGGTTTTACTTGGATCTCTCCATTTCGATTCCTTATAAGAAGGTTTCGCAGTTCTTTATCCTCTATTTCATTTAGATTACCAAATATTAAAATATTATATTCGTTATTAAATTTTTGTATAAGATCATTATACACGGACCAAATCTTCTTCGAGTTAATTGTTGATTTAAATCTCAAACTTAGAATCTCATGTAATGGCAATAACCTATAAAACTTCTCCTCATGCTTTTCATCTCCTTCAAATTTTCCAGACAAATCATATACTCTATGCAATACACCCAAAGTAAGTTTTTTACCACATACAGGACAGGTGTTGTTCATCTTAATGGCATCTTTAGGGTGTAAACATATGTTACATTTCCTATGACCATCATAATGGTATTTTCCATAAGACGGGTCAACCTCTACCGTAGTTATTTTCTTTTGTTTAACAGCATCAAAGAGTATATAATAATCATAATCCTCTCCATAAAATATGTTCGCCTCTCTTCCCAATCTCCATGGCCAATATGAGTGTGCATCAGAATTTGAGACCAAACTTAAATGCCTTGTCTCTCCAACCATGGCATTCATATCTGGATCACTACTTAAACCAGTTTCAATAGCAAAAATATACTTAGCATACGAACCAAAGCATTCTTCTAAAGAATCAAACCCTGATTTCGATCCATAAATTCCAAACCAAGGAGTCCAAGCATGGGCGGGTATGATAAAAACATCTTCGAGTAAAGATTCTTCCTCAAAAAGTTCCATCATCTCCTCACATGAAAGCGTTAATGTTGGTCTCCCATCTTCTTCTAAATTACCATACTTGGAAAAGATTTCATTAATCTTGTCCACTTCATCAAAAGATTTAGCAATAATGAGATTATGCACTTTCCTGGTTTTTCCGTCTATTTCAAAAACATTATTCACCTCTGTTTGTAAAATATATTGTATGCCATCATACTCAAAAATACCCTCTCTATCTGTCTTGGATAATTTCTCTTTAAGTTCCTTTAGCCATAAAGGATGGGTAAAATCTCCTGTACCTAAAATAGATATGCCCTTAACTTTAGCCCAATAGCTTAGATTTTCTAAAGTAAGATCCTTAGATGTTGCTCGACTATATTTCGAGTGAATATGTAAATCAAAAATAACAGGTGAAGATTCCATAAGAAATAAAGCAAAGATTAGTTTTTTAAATTTAATCATGAAATCTATATATAGATTAACTAATATTAATATATTATTATAACAATATATAACTCATAACTCCTCACCCGAGGAGATCATGATGGATGAAGAAGATGGCCGTAATGGCCTGTACATGCCAAAATTTGAACTTCCTTATAAAGAAAATGCCATCGTATATCTTGAAGAAAAATCCTTGAAATACAATGGAAAGAAAATAACAGAACTAAAAGGAGCGGGAGTAGATAACTATTCTACCAACTTAGAAGCGTATCGGGAAAAATCTCTACTGTATAGGTAAAGAAATCTTTTTTAAATTTTTTCTTTTTTATTATTTTTTATGGATATCTTAACAATAAGTATAATGATTTTTAATTTGTTAATTTCCTTATGGAATGCTTATGCTTCAGGGTACAATTCTGTTTTATTAGAACGAACTAAAAAAATGCCATTCAAAGATTTTTTTAATATAGCAAACTCTTTTTCCTTAGTATTGGCTTTTGGTGGTGCCTCTTATTCTTTATCATTCTTCATTTCTCTAATCGCTTCCTCTTTAGGATATGTTTCTCAAGAGGTCGCATTGCTAATATCTGCATATAGTTTTCTTGTTTTTGGTGGGTTGATAACGTTTGCAGGCATTGTCATAGCAATAGAATCTATAATTGTAGCATATTATAAGAGAAGTTTTTGGAGTATAGGCATCGCAATATATAACACCGTAGCATCTATATGGAATCTATATAACTACATAACCTCTTTCTCCTATGTGAAAGAAATTGCAGGGCAATATGGAAGTAGTGAAGATAATAGAACGAAAGCAATCATAATAATCGTTATAGCCGCTCTAATAG
>WAOB01000012.1 GCA_015521505.1 Nanobdellati archaeon
CTTTTAGACAAGAGATATAATCCAGTAGTAAAAAGAAAACCGCATTTTACATTATTTGTTATAGATACTACGTTCAACTGCACGCTCAGCTGTAAATATTGCTATAATGAGTTTTATACTAAAAGAGAAAGAAAGGGTATAGACAGAGAAACAATGAAACTTATTCTTGATAGGATATTTGATTATCTTGAATATAAAAATAATTTAAGAGCTATAATAGAATTTCACGGTGGAGAACCATTATTATATAAAGATACAATAAAATTTGCATGCAAATATGTCGAACAAAACGATCTTGAGAATTTTATAAAATTCAGAATTCAAACCAACGGAACTTTAATAGATCTCGATGCTATAAAAATATTTAAAAAATACAATTTTTCTGTTGGTATAAGCATTGATGGAACAGAAAGATACCATAACAAAACGAGAGTATTTCCCAATGGAGAAGGAAGCTTCAAAAGGGTAATGAAAGGAGTAAAGCTCATGAATCAGCATGGTATTTCTCACGGTGTTCTTACTACTGTGACAAAATATAATGCAAGATATTTTGATGAAATAATGAACTTCTTTTTGACTTTTACAAGAAGCATAGCGACAAACTTCGTATGGGGTAGAAAAGAACTCGAAGCTTCGGAGGATGACATAAAAATCTTCGCACATAAAACTACACTCGAAATTTTAAGGAATTTTTATATGAAAAGAACACAAATAAAATTTAGAGAGCTTGAGCATGCACTTGTGCATCTATTTACACCAATAAGATGGAATTGCGGGAGTTCACCATGTATAGGAGCCACAAACTATGTGAGCATAGATTATAAAGGTAATGTGTATCCTTGTAATAAGATTGATGTTGAAGCATTTAAACTTGGAAATCTTTATGATAAGGAATTAAAGGATATGGAAAACGCTCCAATAGCAAAGGAATATAGAAAAAGATTCTGGAAAAAGATTAAGCAGTGTAAAGAATGCATCTTAGGTGCTATATGTCAAGGTAAGTGTCCAGCCGAGGCTTATTTTGAGCATGGAACTATACATGCTCCAAGTTCTGCATGTAAACAACAAAAAGCATACTACTTTAAAATAATGGAACTTTATGCTAAAAGGATAATTTCCGATGATTTTGTAAAAATAATAATCTCTAAATATATAAAACCAAATAGGGGGCAAAATATATGAAAAAAGCTTATATAGTTCCTACTTATAAGTGCAACAGTTTCTGCAAAACATGTCCAATAGAACCAGAAAGAATAAAAGATGGTAAAGAATTCAGTTTTAGTGATATTGTTGACAAAATAATATTTTTATACTCAAGAGGATATTCTTCAGTAACATTAAGCGGTGGAGAACCAACAATGTATCCTAAACTTTTAGAACTACTTAGAGTTCTTGAAGAATATAATTTTGATATTGTAGTTATGAGCAATGCAAGAAAATTTTCTCACGAATCTTATACCAAGAAATTTGCCAATATAAGCAATCTTACAGTTACAACAACGTTCTTTTCGATATACCCGAAAGTTCATGACTTTGTAACTGGAGTTCGTGGTAGCTTTTTTGAAACACTTAAAGGACTGAAAAATCTGGAGAATTTAGGCATAAACATCATACCTAAAGTGTTAATTACAAGAATAAATTATAGACATCTTCCAATGTTTGCAGACTTCTTTTCTAAGCACTTCGAAAGCGTAAAAGAAGTTAGAGTAGGAACTCTTGATATTGTAGGAAATGCCGAGAGATATAAAAATATTTTTGCTATTAAATTCTCGGAGATCGCAAAATATGTAAACAAACTTTTGACAGAGCTTATAGATTTAGGATACAGAGTTCTAATAAGGACAATTCCAAAATGTTTAATAGATAAAAGTTTATGGAAACATTTCAGTCAAGATAGAAAAGATTATAGTCTCCTTCTTGATCCTCTAAGAGAGTGTAGCTCTCCAAAGCCTCATATTACATCTAAATGTGATTACTGCAAATTATCCTGTAATATTTGGGATTCTTATATAAAATTTTATGGTGATGAAGAATTCAAACCTATAGGTGGCAAGAATGTTAGAATTAAATCTCATATACAGAAATGTTGAAAAAAGAAGTCTTCTTTCAAGATTTTTAAGGAGAGACAGACGTGAAGAAGAAATAAAAAATTCGCTGATAATTCATGAAAATGTGGTGTTCTCCGATATGAACAATGAGGCTAAGGTTGTTGAGGTTGTGAAAAAGCCCTTTCCGTATATAAATATTGTCGAGCTGAATAAGGTTCCATCCGGATTTATTGAAAGGAGAAGCTTCAGATACTATCCGCTGCAGGCTGAGGATATTGATAAGCTCCTGCATCCGCTCTGCTTTCTGCAGAATCCTGTGGAGATTAATGTAGATAGGGATGTTGTTCTGGCAAGGGATCATACTGTAAGCAGAGGAAATTCAATAGCGGTGAGACAGATAACCGTTGAAGGAGATAGAATGGTTCTCCATAGAGTGATCGAAAGAAATGAGGTTCTCTATGAATTTTTCCTTGAGGAGAAGAACGGGTTCTACATAGTAAAAGAGTTCACAAGAAATGGAGTGAAATTTAGGATTGTTTAGTTTTTTCGAAATTTTAGTTTATATTATCACAGAAAAATTATTTATTAGAGTAATACCACTCCCTAAGTTCCTTATCAAGCTCCTCTAAATCCTTTCCGTAAACATTCTTGAACTTCTGGTTCACATACTTCCATCCCACTTCAACATCATTATAGTTGGAAATTTCATAAATTTCTCTAAACTTCTCTATTCCGTATTTTTCTATCAAAAACTTCACAAACCAATAGGAATATCTGTGTGAGTAATGCCCTTTTCTTTTCTCTACATATTCTGTGCGATTATACTGAATATATATTGCTTGTGTAATGTTCATATTATTCGGAAATAACCATCTTTTCTTAAATCCTAAAATATCTATAGGTATATAGTCGGCAAGTCCTTCATCTAAAACATGAATAGGATGTTTATCATATATATTATCAAGGGCATGGATATATTCATGAGAAATTACATAATACTCGTGAGAATAATAATGATAAGGCTTCTCAGGAGATGTATGAGCTATTATTTCTCCATAATAAGAAGATGCATGTCCTCCTCCGTATCTAAATTTATTCCAATTTTTGTGAGCTAAATGGTAGTTATCTCTTGTGTCCCATAAATACAGAACTACATTCTTTATTTTTCTTTCATCAACATTCATAATTTTTATATAAGCTTTTTGAGTATCTTTTATAGCTTTATAAGCTTTTGTTATATTTACATTAGTTAAGGGTCTCCAAGCGACGGTTATATCTTCAAAATCCTTCTTTAGGAAAACAAAATACCTATCGCCTTTAAATCTGTTTATTTCAACTCCTTTATAATCAATCTTCTTTCTTAAAGTTTGTCTCGCAAGCTTATCAATTATTTTCTCTTTTTCTTTAATCTTATCTAAGAGCATGTCTTCAGAGAGATTTGCATACTTTGA
>WAOB01000013.1 GCA_015521505.1 Nanobdellati archaeon
ATCTTCTACAATATCCATATCATGCAATATATCTGTTCTGTAAGGAGGTATAAGAACATTAAATCTTTTTTCATCTTTATATTTGAATCCTATACCCATCTTCAAAAGAAGATCTTTAATATAGTTATGACTCAAATTCAATCCTAATAATTTATTTACATAATCTATATCTATTGTTTTCTGTCTATATTCCAATATAGGGTAAGGAGAATTATTAACATAAACTTTGTATGTCTCTCCATCTAATTCTAATAGGTGTGTTACCACTATGTTTAAGACCTCTTCAACAACTCTTTTATTTGTTCCTGTAACATCAATAAAAAAATTTTGTGTGTTTTCATCTATTGCGGTGTATTGTGCATTGATTACAGGAGGGAAAGCTAGCACATCTCCTTTATTATCTACCCATACCTCATAGCTTTTAACAAGGTGCTTATATTGTCTACCTTTTTCATGCTTTTCCAATATTTCTTTCATTGTCATTTCTTTATCATATCCTAAAGGAATGAAGGAAAAATTTTCATTAACTCTCTTATATGTTATAGGGAACTCTATCACATCTAAATTGTGCACACCTATACTTGCTATAGATCTTTTTCTTCCATGAGTTATGTGTAATTTTTCCTGTAACTCTATTAAAGATCTAAAAGCATTCTCATCAAAATCTACATCTTTAACAACAGCACAACCCACAAACTTTCTTGATATGTCTTTATCAACATATGCATGATAGCTACTTTCATTAACCTTATACATCTTAATTTTATCATCTATTCCTAAAAAATATCTCATTGCTCTTGCAAACCCTTCTTCACTAAGCATATCTGGTCTGTTTGGAAAAACTTCTACAATTATCTCTTCTGGAGATATCTCCTCTAAATCCGTACCTATCATTGAAATATAATAACCTAGTTCATCATCATCCAATCTTTTTCCTAAAAGTTTAATAAATCTTTTTTTATTCATTCTTATTGTTGGCATGCCTTACACCTATAAAAATTTCCTTTAAATTATATACATTAAAAATTAAATTATGGACTAAATTTTTAAAATATTGACATCAAAAATCTTTTTAAATTTACATAAATTATTCTAAATTATTTAGAACAAAAGAGGTGATAAAATGACAGAAAAAAATGAGCAATTTATTGAATTAGAGGTTGCTGAGGCATATAAAAATGATGTTGGTAGAGGTATAGCAAGGATAGATTCTAAAACTATGGAGAAGCTTAATGTTGAGGCAGGAGATGTTATTCTTATTGAGGGAACAAGTAAGGCAGCAGCAGTAGTATGGAGAGCAAGACCAGAGGATGAAGGGTTGAAGGTTATAAGAATTGATGGTATAACAAGAAGCAATGCAGGTGTTGGATTAGGAGATAAAGTTAAAGTTAAAAAAGCTGATGCAAAAATAGCTCAATCCATAAGTATTGCTCCTACAGAGGAGATAAGGTTTGCTTCAGATCCAGAAATGTTCTTTAAGGAGAGAATGTATGGAAAAGCTTATGTTAAAGGAAACAAACTTGTTGTTAATGTTTTAGGTAATCCTTTCTATTTCATAGTTACATCTACTCAACCAAAAGGAGTGGTTATTGTTGGTAATGAAACAAGGATAAATGTAAGTGAGAAACCAGTTAGTGAGCAAGCACATAAAATACCAACTGTTACATATGAAGATATAGGAGGTTTAAAGGAAGAAATAATGAAAATAAGAGAGATGGTTGAGTTGCCTTTAAAGCATCCTGAGATTTTTGAAACATTGGGCATAACACCACCAAAAGGAGTTTTGCTTTATGGACCACCAGGAACTGGTAAAACATTGCTTGCTAAGGCTGTTGCTAATGAGGCAGAAGCAAACTTCTATAGTATTAATGGACCAGAGATAATGAACAAATATTATGGAGAGAGTGAGAGAGCTTTAAGAGATATATTTGAGGAAGCAGAGAAGAATGCTCCTTCTATAATCTTTATTGATGAGATAGATGCCATTGCTCCAAAAAGAGAAGAGGCTCATGGAGATGTTGAAAGGAGAGTGGTTGCTCAACTCTTAACATTGATGGATGGATTGAAAGGAAGAGGACAAGTAATAGTTATTGGAGCAACCAATAGGCCTGATGATATAGATCCTGCTTTAAGAAGACCAGGAAGGTTTGATAGAGAAATTGAGATTGGTGTTCCTGATAGGAATGCAAGAAAAGAAATTTTGGAGATAAAAACTAGGGGAATGCCTTTGGCAGAAGATGTAGATTTGGATAAGATTGCAGATTTAACACATGGATATACAGGAGCAGATATAGAGGCATTAGTTAAAGAGGCTGCTTTAAGAGCTGTTAGAAGAATAGTTCCTGATATTGCCAAATTTGAAGGCAATAAACTACCTACAGAGGTTTTAGAGAAACTTAAAGTGACTATGGATGATTTCATGCATGCATATAAGATTGTACAACCTTCTGCTTTAAGAGAGGTTTTGATTCAAAAACCAAATGTTAAATGGGATGATATAGGAGATTTGGAAGATGCAAAACAGGAATTAAGAGAAGTAATAGAGTGGCCTTTGAAATATCCTGAAGAGTTTGAGAAATTAGGTATTAAACCACCAAAAGGAGTTATATTGCATGGACCACCAGGAACTGGTAAAACATTGCTTGCTAAGGCTGTTGCTAATGAGGCAGAAGCAAATTTCATTGCTGTTAAAGGTCCTGAACTAATAAGTAAATGGGTGGGAGAGAGCGAGAAGCACATAAGAGAGGTGTTTAGAAAGGCAAGGCAAACTGCTCCAACAATAATATTCTTTGATGAAATAGATTCTATTGCCAGTTCTAGAGGAAGAGGATTAGATTCAGGAGTAACCGAGAGAATGGTTAACCAGCTTTTGACAGAGCTTGATGGGATAGAGGAGCTTGAAAAGGTAGTAGTAATAGCAGCAACCAACAGATTGGATATGGTTGATCCTGCATTGCTAAGACCAGGTAGGTTTGATAGAATCATTGAGATAGGAATGCCAGATGAAAAAGCAAGACTAGAGATATTTAAAGTTCATACAAGAAAAATGCCTTTGGCTAAAGATGTTAAGTTAGAGGAACTTGCCAAAGAAACAGAAGGTTTTACAGGTGCTGATATTGAAGCAGTATGTAGAGAAG
The DNA here is from genome assembly GCA_015521505.1 of Nanobdellati archaeon. GTDB lineage: Archaea > EX4484-52 > EX4484-52 > EX4484-52 > JAADEF01 > WAOB01. Next base: position 3,138 of record WAOB01000013.1, read on the forward strand.
CTGCTATGAATGCTCTAAGAGAAGCAAAAGCAAAGGGTAAAAAAGTAGAGAAAGTAAGTAAGAAGCATTTCATAGAGGCAATAAAGAAAGTTAAAGAAGCTTTGGAGAGGAGGAAGTGAGAGGGATTTGTTTTTTCTTCTTCCTTTCTTCTATATCATAAGTATCACATTCTCTTATAAACTCTTGATCTTTTGTCTATTAAAACAATATAAACAATCTTTTTCTTTTCATCCACCTTATACACTACCCTAAACTTGCCAACTCTCATTCTGTAAAGAGAATCATATCCTTTTAACTTCTTTCCTGTGTGGGGATTATCTCCTAAATTTTTTAAAGATCTTAGGAGGTGTTTTAGAACATTCTCGTTCTTTATTCTATCCAAGAAGTTTTCGGATTTTTTGTTTAATACTACCCTATACATTTATTCCCCTCTTTTTTATATACTCGTCCAGAGAAATAACTTTTCCTTCCTCAATCTCCTTGAGACCATTACTCAATTCCTCTGTATTAATAGTATCTTCTTCTAACCTTTCTAAGATTAGATCTATCTTTCTCTCTAACCTTTCTATATCTTCTTTAGTTGCATACCTTACTGAGGACATGGGATCACCCTATAAAAACATAGTACATCAATGTTTAAAAAGATTGTTGATAAAAGAAAGGGCATTTCATAGATGCAATAAAGAAAGTTAAAGAAGCTTTGGAGAGAAGGAAGTGAAAAAGTTTCACTTGTATGCCTTCTCTCTTTTTATTATATCATAAATATAAATGTTTAGCTTTTTTATGTATAAAATTGAAAATAGCATTATATTTTCTTGAATCAAATGAGTATAAAGA
>WAOB01000014.1 GCA_015521505.1 Nanobdellati archaeon
AAGTATCTGAGATGTTTTGTAAAGTTACATCTAAGAAGATTGTGTCTATTTTGTTGTTGTTTCCTAATATATTTGAAGGGTTGTTATAACTTATGGCTATCTGGTTTAAAGGTATCCAAGCTTTTGTGAAATCTACTTTGTTTTGATAAGAAATTAGAAGTAGGGAAGATGTTAAGAGTAGGAAGGTTAGGGATAATATAGTTAGTAGTTTTGTTGAGGATTTTAGGTGGTGGTGATGGGAAAGATTGATAATGTTATTAGAGTAGGAAGATATTGTGGATGTGTTTCTGGTTATAGAGATGATTTTATTATTAAATCTGAATTTTATTTTCTCTTCTTTGCCGACTAAGTACTTGTCTTTGGATTTGTAGATTATATAGAAAGGGTTTTTCCTTAAGATTGTTTTTAGTAATGTATTTTTAATCTTTTTAGGTTTAAAATTTACCATTATGGTCTTTTCTTTTGATATCTTTAAAAATGTTCTTGTGTTGATTATAACCTTTTAAAATTCTACTCATAATTCATTAAAATATTATGGAAGAATATAATACCTGTCTGGTTCCTGGAACTTTTTTGTTTATACATCCTGGACATATTTACTTATTTAAAAGAGCTAAGAAACTTTGTAAAAGGATTGTAGTTGTGTTATCTCACGATAAGAGAGTAGAACAGAAGTATGGTATTAAAGGAACCATAAAAGATAGAAAGGAGATCTTGGAGAGTATAAAATACGTTGACGAAGTGGTGGAAGGAAAGGAAAAGAATATGTTAGATGTTTTAGAAGAGACCAGACCAGATGCTATTATCTTCTGTTCTCAACACGATATCCCAAAACATATCATGGAAAAGATATCTCACATGGATGTAGCAATAGAAAAAATAGAATGCTATAAGAAAGAGATATACTCAAATAGAAACTTTTTTGGGGAATAAGATGGAAAAAATAGTAGTTTTGAAATACGGGGAGCTGTGGTTAAAATCAAAGAGAACGAGAAAGAGATTTGAATATGCGTTAAAACAACATCTGGGCTTTTTGTTTCCTAAGGACAAATATGTATTTAAAAGAGAGAGAGTTATTGTTTATACACAAGAATATGATATAAGAAGGTTCAGATTTGTACCAGGAATAGAATACGCTCATCTGGGTTATAAAATTAAAGCAGATCTTAATTATATGGAAAATGTCATAAATGAAATTTTGAAAAAGGAAAACATAACTTTTAGTTCCTTTGCTGTAAGATGTACTAGAACAGGAAAACATGAGTTTAACAGCAAAGATGTTGAGATTAAAATAGGTGCGAAAATAAAGGAATTCACAAATGCAAAAGTTAATTTAACAAATCCTGAGTACGTACTAAAAATAGAAATTGTTGATAAAGACGCATATATTATTATACACACAGAGAAATGTCTTGGCGGCTTGCCTTATGCCTCCGAGGGAGAATGTATCTTAAGAAGCAATAATCTATACTTGATAATTGAAACAATAAAGAGGGGATTATATGTAAAGAATCTCCCAACGAGATTAAGAAAACTATATCCCATACTAGAATTAAATTTCGATCAAGATTTTGAAATAGAAATTTATGATTATACTAGAGAAGATAGTGATAAGGTGAAATCCATTGAGAAAAGAGAAGATCGTCTTTTACTTTTCCCTTTAATCTCTTTATCCAGAGGCGAGTTGAAAGAAAAAACTTTAAAATATGAAAAAGAGGTAGAGGAGATTATTGCTCTTCTTTCTTAGATTTATCTAACATATCTTCAACCTCTTTTATTTTAAACCTCGTCCTCACTACAGTATCTGGGTTTAAAGAGATGCTATCAATACCTTCTTTAACTAAGAACTCAGCAATTTCCGGAAAATCAGAAGGTGCTTGTCCGCATATACCTATCTTCCTTCCATTCCTTTTAGCACCTTTTATTGCTAAAGAAAGCATTTCCTTAACTGCTTCATCTCTTTCATCATATACGTGGCTTACCAAAGAAGAGTCTCTATCGACACCTAAAGTTAATTGGGTTAGATCGTTACTTCCTATTGAAAAACCATCAAAATATTTGCTAAATTTATCAATCAAAATCACGTTGCTTGGTATTTCAACCATCATATAAACCTTTAAACCATTGTTACCTCTTTCCATACCGTATTCTTTCATTATTTCTAAAACTTTTTCCGCTTCTTTAATAGTTCTGCAGAAAGGTATCATCACAATAACATTATCCAAGCCCATTTCTTCTCTAACCTTCTTTATTGCAAGCAATTCTAATGCAAATGCTTCTTTAAAGTTATCTGAATAGTATCTGCTTGCTCCTCTCCACCCCATCATAGGATTCTCTTCAGAAGGCTCATACAGATATCCTCCAATCAAATTCCTATATTCGTTACTCTTAAAATCAGAAAACCTAACAATTACATCCTTAGGATAAAATGCAGCAGCAATTAATGCAATGCCTTCTGCTAGTTTGTCTATATAAAACTGAACTTTATCTGTATATCCTTTAGTTATCTCGTCTATCCGGGTAATTAATCCTTTATGTTCTGAGCTTTTTTTTAACTCATCATAATAAAGTAGTGCGTTTGGATGTATTCTTATGTGGGAATTAATTATGAATTCTTCTCTTGCCAAACCCACTCCATCGTTAGGTAGAAAACTTAACTTGAATGCTTGTTCCGGGTTTGCTACATTCATCATTATTTTTGTTCTTGTTTTTGGTATAACATTAACATCTATTTCTTCTTTAACATAATCTATAAGGCCATCATAAACATACCCTTCATATCCTGACGAGCAATCTACTGTGATTTCTTGTCCGTTCTTAAGCACTTCTGTAGCATTACCCGTACCTACTATTGCGGGTATGCCCAATTCTCTTGCAACAATAGCAGCGTGAGATGTTCTTCCACCTTTATTTGTTATTATCGCAGAAGCGATTTTCATTATTGGCTCCCAATCAGGATCTGTAATTTCTGTGACTAAAATCTCTCCTTCTTTAAATTCATGTATTTTAGAGACATTTTCTATAACATGAACCTTTCCTTGGGATATTTTATCTCCTACTGCCAATCCCTTTACCAATATTTTTCCAATACCCTTTAATTTATAATTTACTATTTTGCTTTTATCTTTTACACTATGTACTGTTTCAGGTCTTGCCTGCACTATATAGAGTTTATTCTCAATACCGTCTTTAGCCCATTCTATATCCATAGGCATATCTTTACCATATTTTTTACTATAGTGGCTTTCTATTTCAATACCCCATTTTGCCAAGGTTAATATCTCTTCATCCGATAAAGCGAAACTATTTCTTTCTTTCTCTGTAGTTTCAACATTCTTTGTTGGGTGTAAACTGTCTTCAGTATAAACCATTTTCTTTTCTTTACTTCCAAGTCTTTTTGAGATTATTGCTTTGTATCCCTTTAATAGTGTGGGTTTGAATACATAATACTGATCCGGGTTTACGACACCTTGAACAACATTCTCTCCCAAACCATAAGCAGCATTTATCAAGATAACATCTCTAAACCCACTTTCTGTATCTAAGGTAAACATCACACCACTTGCTCCTTTATCTGATCTTACCATTTTTTGCACTCCTACAGACAAAGCAATTGAAAAATGATCAAACCCTTTATCTTCTCTATAACTTATTGCTCTATCTGTAAATAAGGAAGCAAAACATTTTTTTACTGCATCAAGAAGGGCAGAAACACCTCTTATATTAAGATATGTTTCTTGTTGTCCAGCAAAACTTGCATCAGGTAAATCCTCTGCTGTAGCAGAACTTCTAACAGCCACATCTACATATTCTTGTCCGTATTCTTGAGAAAGTTTGAGATATGCATCTTCTATTGCATTTTTGAGTTTAGATGGGAAATCTGCATGTAAAATAGCATCTCTGACCTTTCTGCCTCTTTCTCTTAAGTTATTTACGTCTCTTGTATCAAGATCGTTTAAGATTTCTTTTATTTTTTCTATTAACTTGTTTTCTTTCATAAAATATCTATACGCTGTTGCAGTTACAGCAAATCCGTTGGGAATGTTGATCCCTTTTTTGGTGAGATTCTGATACATTTCTCCAAGAGAAGCATTTTTACCACCTACAAGAGAAACATCTTTTACATTTATTTGATCAAACCACAAAACCAATTCACTTTCTTTACCCATGAGAATCACATAAATAATAAGTATAAGAAACAATATATATTTTTGTTACACTTGAAATCTATATATTGATCCTCTTACTAATAATTTCTATTATGGTTTATTATTTCGATTATTTGATAAGCCAAATCCTATATAGTAATACATATAAATTTGTTTTAAGCTTTATATTCCTTTTTGTCCTTTCATACGGGTTGTTTAGTGTAATCAATGTTTTTCAGAGGAAAATAAATTTAGTTATTAGTGTGGCTTTGGCAAGTATTACTATGTTTAACCCTAAAACACAACAACTAGTTTTTTATCTTATCCCTAATATGACTTATGGTATTTTGGTTTTATTTGGTGTAATCGTTCTTCTATATATGGCATCAAAATTTAAGTTACACGATGACCAAAATTTAGATATAGATGATATAAGAAAGAAAGCAGGAAGATATGCAGCCTACACTGTTTTTGGTTTTGCAGGATTATATGCTTATTATCTTATGTATAATTCTGGTGTTATTCCTGTTCCGGAACTCAGAACACTTATATCTTATGTATTTGTTTTTGGCGTTCTAATAGGAGGTATATACTTCTTAATTATAAAACCAATACGGAACGAAGATAATGCAAAAGCAACGCAAGAACAAATAAAGAACATCCTTAAGAGCGAATTTGAAATAGATAGAGAAGAAACTACAAAACTACTTGATGAAATGACAAAAAGAGGTATCTCTCCTGAAAGTGCAGCCTATATCATCTCTAAAATGAAGAAGCGACATGATTAGAAACGTCGGGGGAGGGATTCGAACCCTCGCTCCCTGACGGGAACCAGCTTAGCAGGCTGGCGCCATACCAGGCTAGGCGACCCCGACACTCATATCATAAATTCTTTGCGAGAAATATTTTTAAAAATGTTGGTTTATGTGGGAGAACATGTTTTTACATATATAGTTAGGATGTCTGCATCGGTCCAATTCATAAACATTTTTATTATATTATACGTTTCTGTTGTGTATAATACATCTTTATCATTCATTTCAGCTTTTTCTTTCTTATTCTTTTTCTCTTTCTCTGCTCTTTTCTATATGTTCTTGACCTGTTCAGTTATGCTCCTACTATATTATTCACTCATCCCTTATGCCTTCAGGCGTTACAACAAAAACTGCCTCTCCGTCTGGTAGATTAGGGCTATCAACCAATCTTGCTATTCTCTTGTTTCCTTTACTCTTCCTTAGATATATTCTGAATGTTGCTGCGTGATGTAAAACATGTCCACCTACTGCTTCTGTAGGATCACCAAAATAAACATCTGGTTTTGCCATAACCTGGTTGGTTATATATACTGCTAGATTGTATGTGTCTGCATATTTTTGTAATGTGTGTAAATGTCTATTTAATCTTTGCTGTCTATCTGCTAACTGCCCTCTACCAGAATATTCTGCTCTAAAATGAGCAGTTACAGAATCAACTATGATTAGACGTATGTTGTTTTCTTTTATTATGTCTTTTGCTTTTTCAACGAGTAATATTTGATGATCTGAATTGTATGCTCTACCATAATATATATTTTTAAGTACTTCATCTCCATCCATACCTAATGCATTAGCCATCTGCATTATTCTCTCTGGTCTAAATGTTTGTTCTGTGTCTATGTATAAGGCAGTACCTTCTAAACCTCCTTTGTCTTTGGGAAGTTGAACATTAACTGCAAGCTGATGAGCAATTTGTGTCTTAGCAGAACCAAAGGCACCATAGCATTCTGTTATACTTCCCGTTTCTATTCCTCCTCCTAATAGGGCATCAAATGCTTTACTTCCTGTTGTTATTCTTGCAATTTGTTTTCTTTTTTCTAAAACATTTAATCCTGTCTCAAAACCCATATCCAAAGCATTTCTTGCAGCAGCGATTATTTTTGATGCTGTTGCCTCTCCAATATCTGCTATTTGAGCGAGTTCTGATGGAGAACACGTTGCAATGGCCATTAAATCATCCATTCCTACTTCTTCTAATTTCTCAGCTGTCTTTTCTCCTACTCCAGGTAATTCTCGTATGCTAGTTATTTCCTTAGACATCTGATACACCTCCACTATTCTTTAATTGAGATATTTTTTCTCCGACATATTTTTCATCATTTATTGGTTTTATGTAGGAGACATTTATTTCAATATTTTTTTTCTGTGTTTCTTTTGTTGTTCCTTTTATTTCGTATTTGATATCAAGCATGTTTTCTAATATTTTATAAAATTCATCATATCCTTTATTTTCAATCAATTTGATTATTTCTTCTTTGTTTGTGTTCAGAAAAGATTCTACTGTTCTTGTAAACATATTGAACACGATATTGGAGGTTTCATCTTCCATAATACCTGAGATTACGATGATAGGATTTATTTTACCGTGATCTTTACATGTCTCTGTTTCATATACTTTACTACACTCCCTACAATAATATATGATAGGGTTCTTATAAAATATTTTTTGAATATAAGCATTGACTTTTATGTTCTCTTCAGGAAACACTATTTCTGCTATCTTTTTCTCTACATATTCTTTAGGTATTGATGTATCTTTAACCTCAATTTCTCCATCATATTCTCTTATTATTCCGTACATGCCTATTCTTATCTCTGTCATACCATTTCTCTCTTTTGTATATGCATTTATTATTTCGATGCTAGATCCTTCTTTAAATTTAAAATCATCTATCTGTTCATTCCACAATACCAACCTTGCAGTTCCTGTTTCATCACCGACAAGGATATTCATAACTCTGCCTTCTCCATCTTCTTTCTTGAAAGTGTTGATAGGGAATATTTTTAGAACTTTCACCTTTAATCTTATAGAATTCAATCCCCCAAACAAATCCTTTATTTTTATTTCCTTTGTAAAATTTGCTGTTGATTTAACATCAATACCAAACTCTTTAGCAACCAAATATGCTGCTCCAACATCGGAAATTAAGTTATTATACTCTTCTTGCTTTTTATATATCATTTCCAAAACTTCTGTGTTGGTTTTTCCAGTTTCCTCGACTATTTTTTTGACAACTTCTTCAAACTCTTCCATAAATCATATTAAAAACAACATATTTTTAAAATAAACTCTTTGAAGTTTCCGAGAGAGAAAGAAGATTATGTTAAAAACTGAAATACTGGTTGTTTATAATGAAAACAATGATGATGTCTAGAGTGACAAATGGTGTCTTAATGAGGTTTACGGATCTATGAGGTCGGAGGATATCTTTTTATTTCATAAGGTTCTGCAAGAAGAACAGGAAACTATTATAGTAATAATTATTTAAGTATCTTGCGAGACCTTATGTTGGATGAGAAGATATAGGAAAAAATAGAGAAAAAGAGGAGAAACAATGTTTGTTCCTTTATGGAAATGACTGTTGAAAAAATTAATTCTTAATAACAAACCTCTCTACAAACTTACATGCTCTCTCCAAAACTTTTCGTGCATTTTCATATGTTATTCTTTCTAAAGCATCTTTACAATTCAACCACACATACTCTTTATGCTCAAAACTTAACCTAACTTTCTTGGTTTTCGATTCTGCTAAGAAGAAATACACTTCTTTGTATCTTTTTTCTCCTTCATAATAATAAATATAGGATATTTTTTCCATAAATCCAGGATAAATGACCACATCTTTTATTCCCGTTTCCTCTTCAAGTTCTCTTTTTGCAGCATCTATTAAACTTTCTCCCTTTTCAACATGCCCTTTTGGAAAATCCCAGTGTCCCTCTTCATAATGTAGAAGAAGATATTTTATCTCCTTGTTTCTGTAAAAAACAACAAACCCTGACGAAACCTCTTTTTTCATTTTAAATTTTTTCTATACAATAAAATATATTTCATGATGTATTCACTAAAAGATAGTAAAATTTTTAAAGGATTAAAACATATATTACTTATAAGTGGTTGTTACTACATAAAGGTGATTATCATGGAAAATGAGAAAACAGTGACTACAGAGCAACTTTTGAAGATGAAAAAAATGGCAATAGAAAGAAATAATTGGAAAGAAGTGGAGAGAATAAATAAAATTCTGCTTCTGAGAGCACACATGAAAGAGATTAAAAAAGGAAGAAAACCTAAGTTGATGAAGATGCTTTATTTATAGCAATTTCTTTTCATTTAAGTCTATAAGCCAGTGCATTATGGTGATACACTGTGTAGTAAGATACTCTTCCTCTCCTAAGGAAACTATTTTTAATTTTTTATTGATTATTCTGTTAATCTTTGTTAAATCATTTTCTTTAAATCCTTCGTTGTCTCCTAAGATTAAACCAATGTTCTTTTTAGATCTTAAATCTATATCAAAAACGAACTCACCACTTTTATCGAGTAGGTATATAATAGAGCAATTATTTCTAAGGTATTTTAAACAATCCTCAAACGATCTTTTCTCAACCTCCACGCCTAAATAATTTATTTTGTTATTTTTCTTTTTAAACAACGAATATGCCTTGGAAATCCTGATACCTATCTCTCTTTCATTAGGTGATATCTTTTTTATTTCATTGCCCTTGAAAGTTATTAGTATTTCATCTCCTTTGTTATAGAAACTTAATAAAACTTTAGTGTCTTTTCTGATCTTATTCGAAAGCCACAACCCATATAGTACTGCTCTACATGATAAGTCAATTCTTCCCAGTGAAGGCATTTCCTCTGGTTTAAACCCTTCCTTAAGAATTGCTTTAGAGAGCCTTACAACGATATATCTTTTCATTTTAACACCATTAAACTTTATTTAGTACTTCATCTATTATTTTGATAAGATCTTCTTTTTTTATGTAGTCTCTACCCTCAACTATTTCTCCATCTAAATCAAATACATAATTTAGCCATGCAAATATAACGTCTCTAACTCTATAATACTCTTCATCAGGAGCATTCTCTAATACGTTTTTTAACATAAGTAGCGAGTGTTTTGCCTCTTTTGGATGTAATATGCTCCAGAAAGGATATTGTTCAAAATATGTGTTTTTCATCATATCATTTAGATGAGTAAGAATAACATAGTCTAAATCATCTATAGTTTTTACATCTACTTTATGTAAAAGTTCTTTTTTATGGTATTTCAACATCATATCAAGAATACTTTCTTCTATTTCTCTCTCTGGTGGTTCTGTTCCTTTAAGTTCTTCATACTCTTCTTTTGTTTCCATAAGATGTTCTTCCTCTTTTCTCTTATCTTCTCTTCTTTTGTTTTTTAAAGTTAGTAATACAAAGACAAAAATAGACAATATTAGTCCTGATCCTAAAACAATTAAGACAATTTTTGTTTCTGTTTCCATAACATAAATAAAGTTTTCCATTAACATATATTATTTTTTTATAAACCTAAGGAAGTAATACTATCTTATGGAGACCTTGCACAAATTTAAAAAAATAAACGCGGTATTCAAATACAAACCAGAAGATTTTATTGTTGAGGAAATAAGTAAAAGGTACGGTAGATTAGGTTTCAATAATAAATATGAATTTAAGGGTGGTAAGGGAGAACATCTTGTATGTATTTTCATTAAGAGAGATGTTGAAACTTTTAAGATGATTAAAACAATCTCTTCCTTTTTACACGTATCTTCAGAAAGGATAAGTTTAGCAGGTGTAAAGGATAAAAGATCTTTAACTTTACAACTTGGAAGCATCTATAAAATTAAAAAAGAAAGAGTCGAAAGGATTAACAACTACTTTGATAACTTTAGGATTATTCCTTTGGAATATTCAGAAAAAAAAGTTTATTTAGGAGAATTGGAAGGCAATCATTTTATAATAACACTGAGAAATGTTTCCAAAGAAGACATTAATTTATTTAAGAAAAATCTGGTTGAGTTTAAAGAAAATCGGAATTGTTACTTTCCCAATTATTATGGAATACAGAGGTTTGGTGAGAATAATAGATCTGATATCTTAGGCAAATTACTTCTCCAAAGAAAGTATAATGAGTTTATCAGGCAGTATTTAGGTAATGGTAAAACCACGGGTTTTCATGAAAGAAGAGTTAGAGAATATTTAGAGATGCACAATAATAAAGACATTATTGGAGGTATTAGAACTCTTCCACGATCTTTGTTAAAAATGTTTATTAATGCATATCAAAGTAGGTTGTTTAATGAAGTGTTAGAGTTCTTGTTAGAAACAAAAAGTTTTGATGAACTTAAAAATACAACTATTACTTTACCGGGACACGATACCCAGGAGTTTGTATTGAAAGATGAGATTACCTCCTTTCTTGAGCACAAATTAAGAAAAGACAAGATATCTTACGAAAACTTTAATATAAAGGAGCTGAACATTGTATGTAAAGGTACAACACGAAAAGCATTGGAACAGGTTAAAAACCTCTCTTACAGAATTCATGAGGATGAAATATTTAAGGGAAAACTGAAGATTAT
>WAOB01000015.1 GCA_015521505.1 Nanobdellati archaeon
TTCCTAGAATATTTTTCTAAATATTCACTAATATTCCCATCTTTTGTTGCATTTTCCCACGCTTTTTTCCATTCGTATATAAACTCAACAATTGAGTTTTTTATTTTCTCTTGATTTTCTAAGGTCGTGTAATTAAAATCTTCCAGAATTACAATAGGAGTTTCTTTTAGATTTATAAGTTCTTTGTATATAGTAAATACATTGTTTGTAACAACTACACAACCATTTGAGCTAAAAGGGGGTCTATTATTATCATTGGTAGCATGTAACCATATTCCGTGACCATTCCTTTTTAATAGCTTTTTATCAATTATGTTTGGATAGTTTAGTGGGAATGCTCCTTCCCCATAAATTTCCGAAAGCTTAGATTTATCTATGAATTCTATAGGAAAATATATGCCATTTGGCGTTCTTTGGTCACCTTCTTCTAGCTTATCTCCAGGTCTTTTCCCTGTTATACAACTATTTTGCAATACTTCTTTGATAACTGATTTCTCGTTAGTATAAATTTTTATTCTTTGATTTCGCTTTGAAACCACAATTGCATATTTATCTTCAGGTATATAAATAACATTACCATTTATCTTATTCTTATCTTCATATTTAGTATCCAGAATTTTATATAATAAATAAGACTGTTTAGCATTTCTTTCTTTAGCATTGTATAGGTTATATAAAATTTCTATTTTCAATTTTTCTTTGAATGGAGCATTATTTAATGACTTTTTTAAATCTTCATAGCTTTGAAAGTCAAAAGTAAAATCTTCAGCAAAAGAGCTCAAAAATGAAAAAAGGAATACAAGAATTGGTTGTATCTTCTTCAGCATTGCTTTTGTTGTTATAAATATTTTCTTAATAGTTTATATTATCTATCAGATAAAACACAAGATTCATTTATACTAACATCACAGTCATAATCTTGGTCTATACTTGTACTAAATTCTTGAGTGAAAGTATAAGAACAAAGGAATATAGAACAGCGTGTATTTCTATATGTATATATATCTGCTATTGAATTTACCTGAGGATCATTTAGACAACTACCGGTACCATTTATTTTCATTCTTCTTACTGAACCTGTATCATAAAATTTTGCTATTGGACAATAGACCATTGGTGTATTATATATTTTGCAACTGCTAGAATCACCATTACAAGCTATGTACACAACACAATCATTATCAGTGTCTATAGAGGCAAGGTTATATGAGAGAACAGGTGTATTAGAACACGTAGTTGTATCAAAAAAATCTACTGTTGAAGATGTAACTCCAGTAAATGTATAGTAATTTCTAGTTAAAGAAATCCTTTGACATCCAGTTCCAAAGTCTACAGCTTCTACATAGTCACTTCCACTAAATGAAGATTTAATTATATGTATATCATAAGCTGTGCAGGTACTACCACCACCCCCTCCTCCTGTTCCTCCCCCACTACTGCTACTTCCCCCACTTCCTGAACTGGCAGAGTTGTTTGTAACAGTTAGTAAAAATTGTTTATTATCACATTCAGAGGTATATGTACTATCACAAACTTGAACAGTTATTGTATATACTCCTGTTGTAGTAAGACTAGTTCCAGCTATAGATAATATTCCAGTATTAGATAATGTTAATCCAGCCAGACCTCCGTTATTTATAAGTGACCACGTATATGAACCTGTAGCTCCTGATGCTGATAAACCAACAGCATAATCTTGTCCTACAAAAGCATAAGGTAATGAAGCAGTTTCTATTCTTACTGGATTTGGATTTATTGTAAGTGTAAATGTCTTAGAAGCACTTCTTCCTATTGTATCATTAGCTGTTATTGTTATGTTAAATGTTCCAGCCTCCTCTGGTGTACCTGAGATAGAGCAACTAGAAGAATTAAAAATTAATCCTAAAGGAAGATTACCTGATAATGAGCAGGAAGAAAGAGTTCCATTAACTACTGTGATTGTTGATGTAGGATATGTTAGATATTGGGTACCTATAGGAAAACTTGATGTGGTTATCTCAAAAGCAGGGCAAGATTTTTCCCTTAGTATATTTATATCTAAATAACACACAATATCATCGTAATTTTTTCCAGTAGCTGTTAATTCTCCATAATCTCTTATTTGATAATCTACACCTGTGGTTGAGCAAGGAGAAGGTGATTGGGAACAAGCAGTATCATCTACAATGTTTTCAGATTTACTATATATTATAAATGCTATATTGTTCTTTGTTGTTCCTCTATCATCTATTGTTATTAATGAAGTAGGCTCATCTTGACAAAAATCTATTGAATCTATGTTAGAAGCTACATTATATACTAAATATTGATTATAAGCATCTATGCTTCTAACTCCGATATCTGACGGTATCTCTAATATACCATCTCCATTAGTATCTACTGGTGCAGGTAAAGCACCTTTATTTTGTGCATATCCTTTCAAAGCTTCACATGCATTATCGACAACAGATTGCGTTTCCTTTAATTTGCTATTTTTTACATATACTGCAAAAAAAGATAAACCACCAGCTAGTAGAACTCCCATTATAATTAAAACAAAAGCTATCTCTAATAAAGAAAATCCCTTTTTACCCATTTTTTAACACCTCAAGTATTTTTATTCTATCTTTAACTATTTTCCTTAGCTTTTCGTCTGTAGTATTAGTGTATACATTTCTATATATACTTAATGCTAAGCTTATATTCCCATTTATATCAAGTAATCTTGCATAGGAATAAGAT
>WAOB01000016.1 GCA_015521505.1 Nanobdellati archaeon
CAGATGTGTATAAGAGACAGGATATATATAAAATAATTAAAAAGGAGAATAAATAGATTACTCTATCTATTCTTCTTTACTTATCCACCAAAGAACTCTTTTTCCAATACCTAATCTCGCTTTTTCTTCTTTACTTATAAGTTTTCCTTCTGCTTTAAGTTTATGGCAGTGTATATTTGCTGTACTCCAGCTAATACCTAATGCTTTTGCAATTTCGTAGGTTGTCATTGGTTTCTTATGCTTCTTCAAAACACTTATTGTTAATTCATCTATAGATTTTATCCCCTCAAGATTGCTTTCATATTTCCTTTCTAGTTTCATTTTAATCTCCCTCCGTTTTATCTCCCTTTAATATATATCGATATACTATTATAAGGCTTTAGCCATATAAATATGTTTCCCTGTCTTCACATATTAACACATCAAAATGTTGATATCTCAATATATTTTGATAATTTATTGCATGAGAAATTTAAAAAGATTCTTATATTATATCAATATTTTGTGGCTTTTCTGATGGCAAACCAAAAATATATATTTTTAGTATAATTCTAATTGTTTTATGGAAATTCTATCTGTTACAGAAATAAGTAAAACATCTTTTATTATGATAGAGTTTGGTATAATAATTCTTATTTCAACAATAATTGGTTTGTTTGCGGCAGCATTAAAACAGCCTATGATTCCTGTCTATATTTTAGTAGGTTTATTAATGAATTATCTCTCATCTATGAATCTGATTCCTCATTCAGAAACAATAGCATCTTTGTCAGAACTGGGAATTGCCTTTCTACTTTTTTTGATAGGCATGGAACTTAATTTGGAAAGAATAAAGGAAATAATGGGATTGGTTGTTTTTGGTACCACAGTACAAGTAGCTTTAACATCTTTATTTATTTTTTCTATAATGTCGGTATTTTCAATTCCCTGGAAGGAGGCCCTTATTGCTAGTTTTGCAATGTCTTTTAGCAGTACCGCTATAGTAATTAAGTTTTTATCAGATAAGGGTATTATTGATACTGTGTTTGGTAGAAATGCATTAGGTATTTTACTTATGCAAGACATTTTTGTAGTATTGGCAATACCTTTAATAGCTCCAAATATTAGCACTCCCTTTATGTATCATTTCTTGGATGTAATGATTAAAGGTGCAGGTATGTTGGCGTTGGCAATAGTAGCGAATAGAGTTCTCATAAAACCTTTATTTAAAAAGTTCTATAATAATGTGGAAATTTCATTTTTATTGTCTTTGTCTTTTCTCTTCATCTTTTCTGCTCTTAGCACGATTTTCGGTTTTTCTATAGCGATAGGGGGTTTTTTAGGTGGGTTGGCAGTAGCGACATATCCTTATTCATATAGAGTATTATCAAGAATCTCACATTTAAGAGATTTTTTTATGGTTTTATTTTTTGTATCTCTTGGATTTCAGATATCTTTAGGAACATTAACTGAAAAATATATTTTTATGGGCATACTTATTGCTTTATTTACTCTATTAATAAAACCCTTTATTTATATCTTTATTTCCTTAATTTTTGGATTTGATGCTAAGAATTCTTTACAGCTAGGAATAGGTATGGCTCAAACATCCGAGTTCTCTTTAATTTTAGGTAGTTTGGCGTTATCTCAATTAGTTATTGGTAATGATATATTTTCATTAATTGCATTAGTATTCTTTATTACCTCCTTTGTTTCCTCCTACTTATTGCAATGGGGTAACCTTATAAGTAATAGGTTTTTCAAATATTTTGAACCTTTTGAGAAGTTTAGGTTATTTAATAGAGAGGAACTAGAAGCAGACATAAGAGTGAAAGAATCAAAAAAATTAAGGAGGAATCATATAATTATTTATGGTATAAATGCTATGACAAAGACTTTACTAAAGAAGATTGATCAGGAAAAAGTTGTGGTGTTAGATAATGAATATAATCAAGTCAAAATATTAAGAAGGCTGGGTTATGAAGTGGTGTTTGGTAATGCCAATGATGAGGAAATTTTAAGATATATTCATACTGATAAAGCATCTTTGTTTGTATATCTTAAAGACAACTTTGATGAAATGGTGGAATTGTTAACTACTTTGAGATCTATTAATAGGACGATCATTATCGTGGGTAAAGCGAAAACATATCATGAGGCATTAAAACTTTATGAAGGAGGAATCGACTTTGTCTTGATAGATGGCGTTCACAATTATAAAGATTTGAATGATATTTTGGATTATATATTAAATAATGATAAAGACAAAATTGAAAACATAAAATCAAAAGAGATTGAAAACCTGAGTAAAGAAATAGAAAAGGAAGTTCTTGCATTAAACTTACCTAAGGAATTGCAGACGATAAAGGATGTTGTTTCTAAATAACACTACTCACATTTTTCTTCACATTTGTTATATTCGATTTCAATAGTAGAATGTTCAATTCCCATTGTCTTTAATTTTTTCTTAATTTTTTCTTTAACTCTTTCTGATTCTGTTTTTTCCTCTATTAGGACGTGAAGCGTCAATATATTGGTGTTTCCATCTAAGCTCCATAAATGTATATCGTGCACATCTAACACTTCTTTCATAGTTAGCAACTTATTCTTTATATCATCTACGCTATGCTCTTTGGGTGATGCTTGTAAGAATATCATTATTACTTCTTTTGAGTTTCTTAAGACATTATATATGATAAAGAATGCAAAGATTAAAGATATTATTCCATCAATGTAATAAAATGAATTGAATGCATAGGTAACTATACCTGCAAACAACACCGCAATCCAACCAGCAACATCTTCTAAGAGATGTAATGTAACTATCTTTTCATTAAAACTACTTCCTTTTGAGGTGATGTATGCACCATAACCGTTGATTGTAATTCCTAAGATAGCAAGGGCAATCATACCTAAAGAATGTATTGGTTCTGGAGACAAGATCCTTTCTATACTCTCTTTTATTATAATTCCGGATCCGATTAAGAGTATCGTTCCTAATATAAGTGAAGAGAGTAAGGAAAGTCTCTTTAAACCATAGCTAAATCTTCTATGTTTTTTCCTTGAAATTTTTTCTAAGAAATATGCCATTCCTAGAGATATTGAATCTCCAAGATCATGTAATGCATCTGAGAGAATTGCAATACTATTTGTTAAGATACCTCCAATAAATTCAATGATAGTAAAGGTGAAATTTATTATGAATGCTCTTAGAATTGCTTTTTCAGATTTATTCTCTTTTTTAT
>WAOB01000017.1 GCA_015521505.1 Nanobdellati archaeon
ATAGGGGCGTTATATGCTATTTTTAAATTATCTACTGTTGGAGTAATGGTTGTACATGAGATAGACTATTCATTCGCAAATAGTGAAACAGATATTAGTGATATAGATAACATTATGCTTGCTCCTCTCTTAGATAATAAAGCCTTCTATAATATAAAAAATCATGACTTTTTTGGATATTTTGGTAGAATTAAAAATTTAAGTTTTATTTATCCTGATGTGGATCTAACATCTTTTAATTATAAGAGTTTTGAAGGAATGTTTTATTTAGACTCTTCCTTCTCGTATGAAATGGGGAAAGAACTTCATAAATACAATTCATTTGGATATGCTTACATAGATAAAATCGATAACAGAAAAGCGCAAGAAAGAATAGGTCACATATTAAGATCCTTGCTGGTAAATAAAGATAACATAGGAAATGCATTAAAAGACAGCACCAATATCCTCATATCCCAAAAAAGCCTTCTTGCATTTTCCAATCACGAAAGCGAGATATATAGTAAAGTGTTGTTAGGAGATCCTTCCGTTGTCCTTGAACCTCCTTTAAGAAAAACAGAATATGAAAACAAAAATTTGGAAGAAATAAGGCAACAAGCACAATATCGCGTACTGTCTTTGAATATAAAATCCAATGATTCGATAAACTCTCTCTTAAATAAAACACAATACATATCTATAATAAAAGAATGGAATTTTAATTATTCTCTTGTGGAATATATATTCAGCGACTATGTAGAGATCCCTACTCTAAAAATAGAGAACATTACTTTAGAAGCAAAATATACTAAAATAAATGATAGCGAGAGAATAAATGTCTCCGTAATATCAAGTAGTTGTTCTTACACATACAATAAAGAAAAAACGATAAAGAATACAACAAAAATATATGTTCATGCAAATTCTTTATGTTTAATTAATACAACACTCCACTATCTATCTAAAGTAAAGATGAAAATTTTATATTCTCCAGAGATAGAGATTATTAATCATACTATAGAGGGTAAAAACATCTCTGCCATTGTTTACTCTAATGCAAATGTTACAACAAACATATACGGGATTTCAGATGGAAAAATAGTATATAACAAAAAGAAAACACTTTACAAAGGAATCAATAAAATATCAATAGAGTTAAATAATCTCGAAATCGGAAAACTAACCGTAGTAATAGGAAACAGTTACAGAGATATTACTATACCTATCATACCTTCTTTAAAGATAACAGAAATATTTCCTAATCCTTATGATGAAGAATTGGAGTTTATAGAAGTTTATTATGAGGGCGAATTAAAGGGCACATATAATTTCATATTAAATGAAACCTCATTACATAAGTTTTCGTTAAATCTTTCGAAAGGTTTCTATATCTTATCAAAAAACAAATCAAAATTTATGGATGTATTTGACATAGAAGATGGTAAAAAGAACAGGATTATTGAAATTCCTTCCTTGCGGTTAAATAACAATGGAGAAACAATTTCTATTATATATAACAGTATGGTTCTTGATAAAAGAACATATAAAGCAAAACCATGTATTAGGAATGAAGAGTGTTCATATAATGTGGCTAATTTCTCTACCATTTATACATTCCCTAATCCGTTTAACTTTCCTACAATAAACTCTTCTTCATTAGCAACACCAGAGAAAAAGAACACTACAGAATATTTTGATATCGTCCTACCAAACAACAAAATCTACAAAGGACACGACATTAAGATAAAAATAAAGAAAAATAGATGTTCATGGGAAAGAGTGGAAATAAAATATTCATTAAACAACACTACAGGAATAATTAACGAAATAATATATTGTTCTAAAACCATAAAAATACCTGGAATTAACTTAGAAGGAAGACATATAGTCGACATTATTGTAAGTAACGGGAACATTACAGAAAATACATCATTTAAAATCGAGATTTTAGGAGAAAAATCACTGATATGTGATTTATCTTTGAATTTAATACCTTATGGATCTAAAGTAGACATAGATAAAGAGATTTATTTTGACATTATTGTTAACGATAGAGTTTGTCAATCCATATCACATCCCCTAATACTATCTTACTGGTTAGAAGATAAAGAAAAAAACAAGATAATAAAGGAAAAAGAGACTAGAATCTCCTTGACCTGTAATAAAAAGATCTCAAAGAAAATTCGTATTAATGAAAAGAATTATAAAAGAATAAAACACCAAGTATTGTATCTTAAAACATCTATAAAATATCCAGGATGTCTTGATATAGAGATGAAAAACAATCTCGCATCCAAAGAACTGTTCTTTATAGGTAAAATGTATAAAGAAGATAAAGAAAAAGAGGTTAAAAAATCCTCACAAACAAAAACCTCCGATACATTTGTAGTGCCAACAAATAAAAACCTTGAAAAACCAACAGAAGAAAAGGACAGGCAAGTAAAAAACAGCAAACCCGTATCTATAAAAAGCATTATATTAGATAAAGAAGGAATAATATATGTTGAAATAGTAAGAAACGACACACAACCAATATCCATCTATTCGTATATTGGAGATGGGAAGGGAAGGTTGTTCTCATATTATTGCGATAATGGGAAAATTATAAAAGGATGGAAAGCAAACATAAAACACACTAAAAATAAAGAAATAACATTAAAAATGTGTTTAAAAGACAACATACCTGATCAAGGAATTATAAAAATAAAATTCTCTTATGACAATGACACATTTGAAGAGATTGCCAAACCAATGGACCTTTCTATTTTTTATAATAAAAATCGAAAGACAAACAACACTAAAATAACCAACAAAGAATATACTTATAGGTGCATTTATGATGAAGACAAAACATTTATAGAGATTTTTCCTTCAAGACCACTAAAAATAACATATCCTTATAAAGAAGGAAATAAAACAATCTATGTAGAAGAAAAATCCATAATAAACTCACATATAATATATATAAACAACAATGAAACGGTTTGGTGTACAGAGATTAAAAAAGAGAAGAGCATTATAAATAAAATATTGTCTGTCATCAAATCCCTATTTTCATTTTTATTTTAGTTTCTTACTTATCTCTATCAAAATATCTGCCGCCAAAGATGTTGTGACACCTGACACATCAAGCAAAGGATTAAGTTCAACTATATCAAATCCAACAACATTTTTTTTATCCACAATATCAAGTATCATATCAATTTCATTGATAAAATCCTTGTATGTAAATCCATTACTCTCTTTGTCAGCACAACCCATAGCAAGAGAAACATCAAAATAATCTAAGTCAATCGTAATATATGTTGGTGCTCTTTTAAGATAGGATATATCTTTAACACATTTTGATGCGTACTTTTCTTCTTCTTCATCATATCTCCTCACACCCAGATAAAACAATTCAACACCTAATTCTTTTATCCTTCTCATTATCGTAGAATGGTTAAATAATTCTCCCTCATAATCGTCTTTCAAGTCATAATGAGCATCAAAAACGATAACTTGCAACTCATCATGCTTGCTTTTAAAGTATTTTACTGGTGCATAGGTGATCGTATGTTCCCCTCCCAACACAACCAGTTTATTGAAATCTATCTTCTCCAACACACTCTCTGCTCTTTTCAAAGTTTTTTTAGCATTACCTGGAACGACAACAACATTACCTGCATCATCCCACAATCTTTCAGTATCTTTAGATTTAATGGTTTCTCGTATCTTGTTTGGAGCAAGGCGCTGCCCTGGTAGTGAGGTTTCAGTCGAATCAAAAGGCACACCAATTATCAAAAAATCTTTCTCGAAAAAATCTTCATACAAGACACAAGACCTATCAAGAAAAACATGATTCATAAAACCCTCATTATAAAAAGAGTTTTAAAAACTTTTATAAACCAGATAAAACATAACTAATATTATGAGTGAAATAACATTTCCAAAAATTTTAGGGTGGAGTTTAATTGGCGCTATATCCTCTTTATTTGTAAGTATGCTTCTTTACCCATATCTAAAAACAGAATTCAATACAGTATATTTCATTTCGTTTATCTCTTTTATGGTCTCATATTTGCTCATATTAGCAAGAACGTATAATTATAGAATTTTTTATTTTTCTTTATTCTTCCTTCTCATATTAGGACTGATTAATCTAATAATAACCAAATATTCTTTCACATTTCCAGATCCAAAAACATACGCTGCTGCATACATTATCTTCGGTACGTTGTTAGGTATCGGCATTTCTATAGCGTTCCTTTATCTTTTTTATGAAGAAGATCGGCAAGAAACCTAAATGTCAAGAATTCCACACTTCTCTGTTATTATGGAACCACTCGTATGTCTTCTCTATTCCTTCCTCAAGAGTCGTTTTCGGTTCCCAATCTAAGAGAGATCTTGCCTTTGTAATATCTGCATGAGTCTCATATATGTCTGCTTTCATCCAATCCCTGTATCGAATCATTGCCTTCTTACCAGATACTTTCTCAATCAAAGAAATCACATAGTTTAGATCGTGTTTTTTATCGTTACCAAGATTGATTATCTCAAAACCTTTCAAATCAAATGCTTTTATTGTGCCTCTTACTATATCATCTACGTAAGTAAAACTTCTCCTTTGAGTGCCATCACCATAAATTTCTATTGGTTTACCAAGTAAAATGTTCTTCATAAATTTAAAGATACTCATATCTGGTCTACCTGCAGGACCATAAACAGTAAAATATCTTAAAATTATCACATTAACACCATATAAATAATAATATACATACCCTATATTCTCAGATGCTTTCTTGCTTGAAGCATAAGGACTGAGCATAGTATCGCATTTCATATCTTCTTTAAATGGTGGTTTGTTATTACCATAAACGCTAGAGGTGGAAGAGTGTACTATCTTTATGTCATCCTCCTTGGCCTTTTCAAGGAGATTGATAAAACCATTGACATTAACATCAAAATATTCTTTTGGATTATTAATGCTTGCTCTTACTCCTGCCTTTGCAGCCAGATTAAATATTCCTTCTATCTTATACTTTGAAAAGACATCATCAATGAGTTTATTATCTCGTATATCTCCGTTAATAAAATAAAAATCCTCGTAAGATGTGAGAGATTCCAACCTGTGTTTTTTAATTTTCTCAGAATAATAAGGATCAAAATTGTCAATACCTATGACCTCCTCTCCTGCATCCAAAAGAGCCTTAGTAACATGCGATCCTATAAATCCAGCACAGCCCGTAACTAAAAACATCCACTCACCTTTGCCTGTATGTTTTCAATGAAGAAGATAAAATTTTAAATGCTTTTGATTCTAAATAATTCTTAAGTTCCTCTATTCCCTTTCCGGTGTGTGAAGATACATAAAACACAGCATCTTTCTCTTCAATAGAAAGTTCTGGATATTTCTCTAAAAGATCGATTTTATTAACCACCACGATAGATTCCTCAGGAACAAAATGCTTCTTGATATTCCTATAAAGTTCTCTTTGATTGTCTAGATCATAACCAGAAGAGAGAGAAGGATCAAAAACAAAAAGAATGTGTTTTGATAAATGTTTTAAAGCCAAAAAACCTTTTTTCTCTATATTATTCAAGTTTTCAAAATTTTTTTCCATAATACCGGGAGTATCTATTAGAAGGAAAGAAGAGCCATTACCTACCAACAAGTCTTTTGTAGTGAAAGGATAGGGTTGTGAAGAAACGTCTGCATTCGTCAATGCCTTTATTAAAGAACTTTTACCTACATTAGGGTATCCTGCAACGACAAAAACTACTTTACTAAAATCAATTTCTGGAAATTTCCTCATCACATCTAAAGATTCTCTCAAATAGCGCAAACACACATCAAGATCTTCAATCAATGATGAAACCCTCCCATAAAATGATTTCAGATCTCTTACTAAAAGATCTTTTTTTTGGTGACCTTTTATTTTATTTATGAAAACCCGAGATATTTCAGAAATCTTTTTTTTAGTCCAAAAGACATGATACAAACATCTTTTATATTCTCCTTTCTCCAAATAAGTATCAAATAAATCTTGATAAAAAAGAGGTAGTTCATCTATTTTGGGCAAATTGTTAACTATTTCTTCCAATTCATGAGAAAGAACATTCTCCACAGTAGAAATTTTATTTATGGCTTTTTCTTTTTGATCTTCAAAAGATCTTGATCTTGAAGTAATCTCTTTCGCTCTTCTAAATGCTTTGTCCAGAAGTTCCTCGGATGTTTTAATATTAAATGTAATTTTCATAAAAAAGAAAAAAGAACTAAATTTTAAAATAAAAAGAAAAAAGAACCAGCTTAGACGAATTTAAACTGCGCTTGCTACTACAGTCAATGTACCTGTAGGTAATGTTCCATCGGGCACTCCATAAGGAATATGCAATTCAACATCCGCAATCAAACTTCCTCCAGGATAAATAGGAGTGCCCCCGTTTAGGGTCAATCCATCAGTACCAAATGCGGTACATGAAGCCGCTCCTGGCGCATCTGCATTCCATCTATAAACTCTCATATAGGAACAATCCCAATAAACTGCAACACAATAGGTGTTATTACCGACCTTTATTCCATCAACAATACCCCAATTTGGATCTCCTGTTGAAACAATATTGTTCCATGCAACATCTCCATTAACTAAATCTATCGTTCCTGTCCATGTTGTGTTGTGTGGTGTTCTTCCTATCACCAAATCCGCATCTGTTCCTATAGACCCATTACAATACGCTTGAGGATCTGTAGTTACGGTTGCATTTATATTCCAAAAATATTCATTATATGCATCCCTTATTTTTCCGAAACTAACCCAGTTTGGTGCTTTATTTAAATAGATGTAGTCTACCGAACTGTTAAATTCGACCCTATCAACAAAACTCATATTTACGTTAGGGTTATCCGATGGTTTCAATTGAATCCAGTTTCCTGGATCATAGTTGTTTAAATTACCTGTACCAAAAGGATTCGTAGTTGGTTGGGTTACATTAGCCCAAATGTATGTAATATCTGTTGAACCCATATTCTCTATCTGGATTTGTGTCAAAGTTAAACCATTTGTAGGTTCTGTATATTGTTTAACAATAGTTCCTGGATCGTTAGCACCCCAATCCATTGCCTGTGGTGTTATGTCAACAATCGTTTTATTATTTATCTGTACATTGATTTGTGCATCTCCTGTTGCATTAACAGTATATGCCTTAGCAACATCATCAACTTTGAAAACAAATCCTAAAACCAGTGCCAAAACAACTGCAAAACCAAACGCTATTTTGCTCATACCTTTTGCTTCCATGTTCACCACCTTTAAGCATCGTTAACTAATCATGATTACTTAATCCACCATACCATTTTCTTACTCATCCCTATCCTTGCTGATTTTTCCTCTCCTCTTATCAAGCCCTTATCCTTTAACTTATAACAATATGTGTTCGCAGTACTCCAACTAACGCCTATTTTCTTAGCGATTTGGTATGTCGTGAGGGGTTTGTTTTCCTTTCTTAAAACATCTAATATGAGTTGCTCAATACTCTTAGTCTCGCCCATAAACTCACCTGTTATAATGAGGAAGCATAAACAGTAATAGTTCCTGGACTTAGATCACCAGTCGCAGTACCATAAGGTACTCTAACCCTCACCCATGCTTTGTAAAACCCTCCAGGAGCAACAGGATCTTTGTTTAAATACCCCTGATTAAGGTTTCCACAGAGAGTTTGCACAGTAGGATCTGCCAAGAAATCTGCATTCCACCTTACAAAATAAACTCTCTCTCCTGTAGGAGCACAAGCAACAGGAATGAATACGCAATACTGTTCTCTTCCATTGTTAAAACTAATTAAACCCACATCATACTGCTTGCCATCCTGTACTCCTCCGCCTGTATTAATAATTACTGGAGTAAATGTTATAGGTGTATTATCTGTTAAATCTACATCTCCTGTATCTGTTTGCGTTTTGGGTGCTGAAGTGTTTATATAAAAGTTTCCATTAGAACAGTTATTAGGATAGCTGCTTGTATATTCAAAGAAATATTCATAACTTCCATTTCTGAATCTACCGAAAATCACTCCCTCTAAATTTAAAGAAGTGTTTGGAACTTTGATGTAAAGAGGGTCGTCTTCTTCATACTCAACTCTGTTTATATACATAAACATACTGTCAGGCGAATTAACACTGTTGTTTGCTATAACAATGAAGTTTGCAGGATCATACGCTAAAGGATTACCTGTAGCAAAGGGTCTCGAAGGAGGGTATGAGTTATTTAACCATATCTTTGTAATGTTAACAGAGCCTATATTCTCTATCCATATATTATCGTAGTTATTTACCTCCCATGTACCGTTATAATCGTTTCCTGGTTCTAAATCATACCAAGAAAGAGATGAAGGGTTTATATCTACCATGGTTTTTTGTGTTATATTTACAAAAATAGTAATTGTATCATTCGCTTCTGCAACGGGAGCATAAACTTTCTGTGTAGTGATTATTACTAAAATAGACACCAATATCATACTAAAAACAACACCCGCAAAACCAGCCTTTTTTGTATACTCCATAATGATATCACCAAAACGGACAAGTAGGTTGTGCATAAAACAAAAATATGAATATATACACATTTCAATATCTCAATATAATAATATCATAATATAAAGATATAGAAGAGGGGTAAATATATATCTAATGTAACCATCCAATAGTAACATAAAAGAGATATATATTGAAAGATCTTCTTTTATTTGTTATGAAAATAAAAAGAGAAACGGTTCTCTTATCGTTTTTTATCTCTTTATTATATAACATATCTTTTGGAATATATGTAGAAAGCGATGTAAACATAAGCATAATAGAGAAGATTTATATAGAAGATCCTGAAAAAATAGAAGAAATAAAATTTGTCATCCCTTTTGAAGAGCATTTCTCAACCATTATGTGGGAAAAATGTGTAAAATGTGAATTCTATTACAATAAAACACATATAATAATAAAAAACAAAGGAAGAATCAAGGACAGCAACATTACATTCACTCTAAAAGGACGCTTACTTCAAAGGGCAATAACACCCCACAAAGAAAATATAGAGATCCTTGATGAGTATTTATTACCCACACCAGAAATCCAAAGCAATGATGAAAAAATAAAAAGCATTGCAGACAAAATATTTAGTAAATGTAATGGAAATATATGGTGTTTTGTTGTAGAATCAGTAGAATGGATACATAAAAACATTGTGTATGATCTACAATATGCAGATAACAATTACGATGCGTTATGGGTCTTAGATAATAGAAAAGGTGTTTGTGCTGAATACACTACTTTGTTTATTGCTCTGATGCGATCTAAAAACATCCCTGCAAAATACCATTCTGTAATGGCACACTATAAAGACGGGGTGTTTATTCCTCATGCATATAGTGAAATCTATATTGACGGGTTATGGTATCCTGTAGATGTGTTATGGAAACAAATATTCTATGTTGATGCACAACACATCCACAGAGCGGTATCCAAAACAAACAAAATACAAAGTAAAATATACATCAAATATAAAGAAAGCAAGGACATAAACAGGGTAGAGTGGTTAGAAGAGAAATATGAAATAAATCTTAACGAGTTAAAAAAGGAAAGTCTCTTCAATATATCAATTAGGAACAAAACAATAACAATAAAATATAATCAAAGTAAAGAAAACGAAATAAAATTATTAAAAGATACGAAAGTTAAAGATTCTTGTATAAATATAATCATTACTCCTTGCAAGGGGGCCAAAATATACATAACCCCCAACGAAACAATAGTATGTAATAAAACACAAATAAAAATATTTTCTTTAGAAAAAAAGAACATTATTTGTAATATCTCTATAAATTATGAAAATGATGTAGAGGTGTTCTCTATAATAAATGAAAATATTAATTTTTATGAAATTCACATATCCTCTATGTTAAATTCATTAATAGAATACTTCAAAAAATTATTTGCATTTATAACTTCTCTTATAAGTTCCTCGTGAGAAATTATTGATGTGTTAGGATACTTAGAGGAGATTACAACAT
>WAOB01000018.1 GCA_015521505.1 Nanobdellati archaeon
AGTACAATTTCTCAAATAAATCTCTAAGTTTTGATCTAATATAAGCTTCGAACCTACTTCTCCATACAACGTAATACTTTCTAACTCTATCCAAATCTCCTTCAGACTGTGCTTTGGCAATCCTTTTCCTCCAGTAGAATGCTTCTGCCTTTAATGGTTTTCCGTTGATTAGGAAAGTGGTTCCATCTTCAACGAACACTGCGAAGAAATTATTGACGCCTAAATCGATACCTACTTGTTTATTTCCGTGAGGTGTTAATGGAACTTTTCTCCACTCGTTTCTTACGATTTTTTCTTTGACGTAGAAAGGTATATGAGCATACCATCTTTTTCTTACACTGTCGTAATGTATCTCGAGACGTCTTTGTTTGCCTTTGATATGGATTCTACCTTTATATTTTAATTTGAGATTAAAATCTTTCAGATAAATGTAACCATTCTTCAATCTCATACCTATCGTTCCTTATAATCAAAAACGGTTCTCTTCTATTTTTCTTCCTATCCTTTTTATATCCCGGTGGTCTTGGAATTATAAACGATGGTAATTTACCTATCTTCTTAAGCTTAAGGTTCTTGAAAAAAGATTTCCACGCCTCAGTATTCTTCCTCGAAACTTGCTGAGTATTGACCTTTAAAATTTTCTTGTACTTCTCATAAATCATTCTTTCTGTCGTCGCAAAATCCACACCTACCTTGTTGAAGAATTGCTGCCTTCTGAGATAATTAACTTCGTTCCAACATTTGGCGAAAACATCTCCAAGCTCAAAAAGTTTCTTCTCCGTCCCTTCGTCTATAACTAATCTTACTCTACATGTTCTCGTTAATGGAGGCGTGGCGAGATGGGCATATACCAAACAATTATCTCGCTTGTTCCTTAATTTTAACCTTCCTCGTGGCTTATTCAATCCACCCACCTCGCCACGCCCCTATATAAATACAATAAAGTGTTCGATATTTAAATTTTACCCCGCCTTAAAAGGCGAGGCTTGCCTTATCTTTTGTCATATAATTGATCATAGTTCAGATGTATTCCAAAAATTTTTCAATACTCTTACCTAACCTTATGTTAAATCCTCTTCTTTTTAATGTTAGTTCTATTGCTGAAAGAACAGCTATAACATCGTTTGGAGTAACGTTACCCATATGACCAATTCTGAAAATTTTTCCTTTTAACTTTGATTGACCACCTGCTAAAAGGATTTTGAATTCGTTCTTTATTTCGTATCGAAAGTCATCTCCTAATCCTTTGGGATATTTTACAGAAGTTACAGTTCTTGAAGCAATATCATCATCTTTAACAAATAATTCCAATCCAATTTCTTCAATAGCTCTTCTTAAAGCTCTTGATATTTTAACATGCCTCTTTATCCTATTTTCCAAACCCTCTTTTCTAATCAGCTCTATAGATTTTCTCAAAGCAAATATGAGGTTTATTGATGGAGTAAATGGTGTCGTATTCTTTTCCATGGATTTAAGATATTTCTTTAAGTTTAAGTAATAGCATCTAGTTGTGTTTTCTTCAATTCTTTCCTTTGCTTTTTCACTAATTGCTACAAAAGATAATCCTGGTGGTAACGATAAACATTTCTGAGAACCAGAGATACAGAGGTCAACGTTCCACTTATCGGTTTCTACATAATCTCCTCCTAAAGAAGAAATACAATCCAAAATATATATCATGTTGTACTTTTTTGCAAGTTTTCCAACGAATTCCGCATCATGTCTAACACCGGTTGATGTTTCATTGTGAACCATTGTAATTATTTCCGCATCTGAATTTGCTACAAAATTCTCAAGTTCATCCTTATCAAACGTCTTACCCCATTCTATTTCAAACCTTTTAACTCTTGCACCATATGCTTCTGCAATTTCAGCAAATCTTTCACCAAATTTTCCTCCGGTTATACATATGACTTCATCCCCAGGTTTTAAAACACTAGCAATAGCAGCATCCATTCCAGAAGTACCAGATCCTGAAAGAATAACCACCGGATTTTTTGTTCTGAATATATATTTTAAACCATCAAAACATTCTTTCAATATTTTACTGAAATCTTCTGTTCTATGACCAATCGGATGTTTAGATAATGCTCTTAAAACTTCTTCATTAACTTCAGTTGGCCCAGGTATGAAAAGTTTTTCTCTTGTTTGCATATTTATATAAAATAAATTGAAATTTTTTAGTTAATTTTTCATAAAAGATAATGATATTTTTACAAAGGTGATGAGATGGATGTGCACCTAGAAACATTTGTACCTTTGATAAAAAAGAGCAAAGGATTTGATGAGCTTAAAAGAGAAGTAATAGATCAAGATTTATGTTCAGGATGTGGAAACTGTTCAGCATTTTGCCAGCATATAGATCTCGATGAAAATTCGATCCCGTATCTCGTTGGAGAATGTACTTTAAAGAACGGTTCCATAAAATGTAGTATTGAAGGAACATGCTACGATTCATGTCCAATGGTTGAATACAATTTCAAAGAATTAGAAAAGAAGATATTTGGTAAAGTTGGTGAGGATTGGATTGGAAACTATATAAAAATAGTTGCTGCAAAAGCTAAGGATGAAAGAATATTGGAAAGATGTCAAGATGGTGGCGTTGCGACTGCTCTTCTAATAGCCGCATTGGAACAAAATCTCGTTAATGCTGCAACAGTTGTTACAGGATGGGATTTATGGAAAAATACCGTCAAAGTAACTAGTGACATAAATGAAATAATAAAAGCCGCAGGTACAAAGTATTTAAGATCTTCAACACCAAACGCTTTTGGAAGAAATCTAAAGTATTATAAAAGAATAGCAATAATAGGAACAGGATGTCAAATTTCAGGTATAAGGAAGTTCATGGAAGAATCTAGTATGAGAATATTACTCGAAAAAACTAAAGAATCCGATGTTCCTGTCGACTTATATCTAATAGGTTTATTCTGTTATGAGAATTTCCCAAAAAAAAGTTTTGAAGAAAGAATTAAAGAAAGATATGATATAACGTTAAGCGATATCAAAAAAATGGATATAAAAAGAGGTTTTGTATATATTTGGACTAAAAGTGGTAAGGAAATAAAAGAAAAAGTTGCAAAAGCTTTTGGAAAAATTGCTCCAAGTTCATGCAAGTTGTGTAAAGATTTTACCGCAAGATTATCCGATATATCATTAGGATCCGTTGGTTCAAAGAAAGGATATACAACTGTTATAATTAGAACGAAGAAAGGATTATCTCTATTTGAAAAAGCTTTAGAAAACGGATATCTAGAGGTTAACGAAGAAATTAATAGTGAGGAAATTCTTAAAACTGCTCAAAGTAAATTGAAATACAACAAAAAGGAACGTGAAAGAAGAAGGAGTTTAGGATTAAGAATTGTAACAAATTGGGACTGAGTTGATTCTTATGACTAAAGAAAAAGAAGATATTAGAATTGGTGTTTTTGTCTGTAGTTGCGGTTTAAATATAGGTGGTGTTGTAAACGTTAAAGAAGTTGCGGAATATGCGAAAAAATTGCCAAACGTTGTTTTTAGCTGCGTAAACAAATACACTTGTTCCGATGCAGGTCAGCAGGAAATTAAAGAAGCAATTAAAAAATATAACTTAAACAGAATCGTCGTAGCTTCATGTTCTCCAAGATTACATGAAACAACGTTTAGAAAAGCAATACAGGAAGCAGGATTGAATCCTTATCTTCTTGAAATGGCTAATATAAGAGAACATTGCTCTTGGGTTCACATGTATGATCCAAAAGCAGCAACGGAAAAAGCTAAAGATGCCGTAAGAATAGCTGTCGCAAAAGCTAGATTGCTTGAACCTTTAGGTTTTATTAAAGTTCCTGTTGAAAAGAAAGTTCTAATAATAGGAGGTGGAATTTCAGGTATTAGAGCTGCACTTGACTTGGCAGATATGGGATTCAAAGTTTATCTTGTAGAGAAACTTCCCAGCATAGGTGGAGTAATGGCACAACTCGATAAGACGTTTCCAACTCTAGATTGTTCAATCTGTATAGAAGGGCCATTGATGTCAGATGTTGCTAAACATCCAAATATAGAACTAATAACTTATGCAGAAGTTGAGGAAGTCGAAGGTTATGTTGGAAATTTTAAGGTAAAGATTAGAAAGAAAGCACGATACGTTGATGAATCTAAATGTAACGGTTGTGGTCTTTGTAGTGAAGTATGTCCTGTTAAAATTCCAAACGAATGGGATCTTGGATTAGGAATAAGACCTGCAATCTATAAACCGTTTCCACAAGCAGTTCCAAATGTTGTTACCTTAGATAAAGAGAGATGTATCGAATGTGGATTCTGTGAAATTGTTTGTGAAAAGGATGCGATAGTTAAGAATGATGAGGATAAGATAATAGAAGTTAAGGTTGGAGCAATAATAGTAGCTACCGGTTACGATATATATGATCCGAAAAAGAACAACGATTTTCATTACAACGATTATAAAAACGTTATAACAGCTTTAGAACTTGAAAGGTTGTTTAATGCTTCTGGACCAACACAGGGACATGTTGTTAGACCAAGCGATGGTAAGGAACCTAAGAGAGTTGCATTCATATTATGTGTTGGTACTAGAGATCGAGGAGAATCTAGCTATTGTTCTGGTGGTGTATGTTGTACTTATTCTTTAAAACTAGCAACAATGCTAAAAGAAAAAGATCCAAAGAAAGATGTTGCTATATTTTACATGGATATTAGAAGCATTGGAAAAGGTTTTGAAGAACTATATACACGTGCAAGAAAATTAGGAGTAAGATTTATTAGAGGAAGACCTGCTGAAATTTATGAAAACGGTGACAAATCGTTAAGGTTAGTATATGAAAATACATTGGAAGGAACGGTTAACGAGGAAGATTTTGATCTCGTTGTATTATCAACAGGTATGGTACCTAAAAACGATGCTGATAAGATTGCGAAGATGTTAAAACTATCCAAGACACCGGATGGATTTTTCATGGAAAAGCATCCTAAATTAGCGCCAGTCGATACAGCTACCGATGGTATATTTTTAGCTGGAGCATGTCAAGGACCAAAAGACATTCCAAGCTCTATTGCACAAGCTAGAGCTGCGGCGATGGCAGCTTCGAAGCTTTTAATGGCTGGTGAAATTGTATTAGGAGGAGATATTGCTGAACATATATATGAAAAATGTATAGGATGTGGAATATGTAGTCGTGTCTGCCCATTTGGTGCATGGAAAATAGTAGAAGTTACGGAAAACGGTAAGAAGAAAAGAAAAGCTAAACTAACACCAGCATTATGTAAAGGTTGTGGAACGTGTGCAGCTGAATGTCCAGTTGGTGCTATAAAGATGAATCATTTTACCGATGAGCAAATATATTCTCAAATCGACGCTGCTTTACAGGAAAAACCTGAAGAAAAGATCCTCGCATTTCTATGTAACTGGTGTAGCTATGCCGGTGCTGATACAGCTGGTGTTTCTAGATTACAATATCCTGCAAATGTAAGAGTTATAAGAGTTATGTGCACAGGTAGGGTATCGCATAAATTTGTACAATACGCATTTCAAAAGGGTGCTGGCATGGTTCTAGTAGCAGGATGTCATATTGGAGATTGTCATTATATATCTGGAAACGTTCATATGAAGAAAAGAGAACCCAAAATCAGAAGGTGGATGGAACAGAATGGTATTGATAAAGAGAGATTTAGACTAGAATGGATCTCTGCTGCTGAAGGTGTAAAATTCCAAAGAGTTATTAGTGAAATGGCAAAAAAACTTGAAGAACTTAAAAAGAAAGGAAAGATTGCTATAAGTTTTTCTCTTACTAAAAAATAGTTTTACTTTATTTGAATATAAATCAGTTTAACTGTCGCTCATCATTACTCAGCTCTTCCTATCTTCATCATCCATTTATATTTTTATAATTTTACCTAAATATAAGAAGATAAATAGAGCAACTATTAGTAATATTATTGCCAATATTATGACGAATTTTACACTTTCAACATCTGTACCAAATATTATAGGTATAGGCCCTATTAAAACGACGCCTCCACCTTTAACTTCTGTCTTCTTTTCTTTTGTAGCCTTAAATATCTCATATATAAAATATATAAAAAGCAATACAAATCCAATGATTATAAAAATTATACCAAAAAGTAAGAGGTTTTCTTTCATTTTCCTTTTCTATCGTTTGATCTTATACTTGGTCGTATCTTCTCTGCTCCTATACCCTTATTTCTTAAACCTCTGGATTTTTTGCCTGCGGATGTTAGGCCTCTAAATACTCTTCTTTTATGTTTTCTGCTACATATCCATGATAAATCTTTATCGTTTTTAATTGCTGGATGATGTGGATCAACGAGTATAACCTCATAATATTCGTATTGTCCATCTTCACCAACCCAGTATGAATTTAACACCTCCATGTTTGGATACTTTCTTGCAGCTTTTTCTTCTGCAATCCATCTTAAACTCTTTTTACACGTTAAGCTATGAACACGCATTCTTTTAGGTTTTCTTCCTTTTCTTGGTCTTGTAACATGCATTGCTCCTTTTCCAACACGAACACGAACAACAATAATTCCGGGTTTTGCTTTATAACCCAAAGCTCTTGCTCGATCTAATCTTGTAGGTTTTGGTATTCTTTTAACAACTGGATCCTCTCTCCATTGTTCAATTCTTTTTTTTAACAAATCACCTAAGTAATCATATGGTCTTTTCCAAAGTGCTGAAATATACTTGTACATTCCCATTTGTTAACACCTTAAATAATAATTAAATTTTAAACATTATCAATTTAATATTTCTTATGGCTAAAAAACCAGCAAGGATGTTTACACGTCAAAGAAGAATGATTTACACCAGAAAGGAATATATAAAGATAATACCACAACCAAAAATAATGATATTTGAAATGGGAGATTTAAAAAACAAAGATAAATACGATACAATAATATCCTTATACGCTATGGAAGAAGGGAGAGTTACCTCAAATGCATTAGAAGCTGCAAGAGTAATGGCTAACAAATATCTGCAGGAAAACGTTATAGGTGGTTACTTCTTTAAGGTATATCCCTACCCACATGTTATATTGAGAGAACATAAGATGGCAACAGGTGCTGGAGCTGATCGAATAAGTAGAGGTATGAGCTTAGCTTTTGGTAAACCTATAGGATGTGCAGCTTATATAAGTAGGGGTCAAAAAATTATGGAAGTTAGAGTTAACAAAGAGTACTTAAACGTTGCAAAGGAGGCTTTAAGAAGAGCAGCACGCAAGTTACCTATTCCTACAACAATACAGATAGAAAAAACACCAAGTTAGTAAAGATATCTTATCCGAATATTTTTTCTTAAAGAATTATATTTTAAATTTTTTATTATTATATTTAGGAATAAAATTTTTGGGGGCGTGGTGTAGCCAGGTTATCATGGCGGGCTCCAGACTCGCCGACCTGGGTTCGAATCCCAGCGCCCCCATATTTAACTTCTTAAAATTCTTGATCCTTGATTATTAACTCTTGTTACTATAACATTTCCAAACGCTTCAAACGCTTCTTTAACATCGTTTAAATTTTCTTCATAACATAAGGCGAAGAATGCAGGGCCTTTGCCACATAAACCTGAGGATTTTGCACCATGTTTTAGTGCAAGGTAAATAGGTTCGGTTGTATAATTTAGTAACGAACAATATATTAGACTGTTTAAGACTATAGCTTTGTATATATCTTTGAAAGCAATATCAAAAGCTAGATCGACGTATTCCTTAAAAAATGAGAGTTTTACCTTATCAACACTTTTTGTATAAACCTTTTCCTCAGGAATTGTTATTATAACGAAAAGATTATCATCCATTAGAAATCTCTTTAGAATTTTTCTTCTCATATTATCTGTCAATACACCTCCTCCAAGTAAAGAAGCTGCGGCATCATCATACGCACCGGTTATTGATACGGAGGTTTGTATTGATGTTTCAACGTTTAAGTTAAGTATCTCTTCATAGCATATCGTTTTGTTAAGTGCTGCCAACGTTGCAAGAATAACAGCATTAGCAGCAGCACTACTTGATGCCAATCCTTTTGCAATCGGAATTTCACTCCTTGTATATACGAGTGCACCATAATTTTTTTCCGAATATCTTTTCAAAACGTTTTTGACACACGTCTTAACAAGTGTTACATCCTCGTTAGGATTATCTTGGATTATAACATTTATCTCATCGGAATCCTCAATCAATTTAACTCTAGCATATAACTTCAAATCTATAGCAAAGGCACCACCTTTAAAATTAGCTATTGCATTAACTATCGTTCCTTTAGCTAACGCATATGCTTCCGCTTCTTTTTTAGATATAGTAATCCCTCCTTTTATTCAAAACATTTTTCATAAGAAAAAATTTTTGTTTATCATCTTCATTACTTTATTTTAGGTATTAAATAATTATGAAAATTGAACTAAATCCGGAAATTATAAAGGAGAAAAGTTTTAAAAT
>WAOB01000019.1 GCA_015521505.1 Nanobdellati archaeon
AATTATATCTTCTAAGGAGTAATATTTCATCGCTACCTAATTTTTCTCCAGATAGAAATCTCTTGTACAACCTTTTAGCTAAGACTTTTTCCCTTCTCTCTTTTCTCTTTTTAATTCTTTCTTCGTAGCTTGATTTATAGGCATCTAGTTCCTTCTTTATACTTTCAAGCTTATCTTTCTTTTCCTCATACTCTTTATTTAAGTTTTCTAGTTCGTTTAATATTTTAATTTTCTCCTTGTTTATTTCTTCCACTTTTTTTTCTATTTCTCTTATCTTAGATATTGACTCTTCGAGTTCTTTTGTTACGGTCTCTATTTCTTTGTTAACTTCTTCAATTTTTCCTTTAACTTTTTCTATCTGAGTTCTCTTCTTTTTTAGATTGTTCTCAATCTCTAACAACTCTTTATATGGTTCGAGTTTTTTTCTAAGGTTTTCAATCTTCGAAACAAGCTCACTTTCTCTTCTTAGAGACATTACACTTGTTTGTAATTTCCATTCCAATGCTGAAATTGCTCTTTGCAACTTCCTAACGTTTCCAGTTAGTCTAGGTTTTAATTCGTTGTATCTGCTTTCCAACTCATGTATCTCGTTTTCCAATCTAATTTCTCTGTTTTGTAATCGTTTCAATTCCTTTCTCAATTCTCTTCTTCTCTCTCGAAGTTCGTTTGCTCTTCTGTTAACACTTCTTATTTGATTTATTAATCTCTTCCACTCATCATCCAATTGTTTAAGTATTTTTTTCTTACTTAAAATGTTTTTTCTTAATTCTTTTAGCTCGTTATCCAACCGATCCCTTTCTTTTATGAGAGAGTCTTCATCAATCCTCCTAAATATGTAGTTAAGAATTTTAGTTAAATCTTTCTCTCTTATTATAACATCTGCAACCAGGTTTACATCTCCTTTTCCATTGAATGATATACTTAATCCTGCTCTTTCCATTATACTTATATCGTTTGCTCCATCTCCAACAACCACAACATCTTTTAGTTTGAGGTTTAATTTTTCAAGTAACTTCTGTAATACCATGAGTTTCGATTTATCATCTATTATCTCACCATAAAAACCATCGATTACATCGTTTTTAAACATTAATCCGTTTGCAAATACGTAGTCAATACCTAGTTCTTCTTTGATTTTATTTGCAAATATATCAAAGCTCCCCGTTATTATACAAGTTATAAAACCGTTGTCCTTTAAAGTTTTAACGACTTCTCTTGCTCCTTTCATCAAAGGTAAGTTGTTAGCAAGTTCAATGACTTTCTCATATGGAACACCCCTTATCAATTCTATTCTCTTATACATCGCTTCCTTTAAATCCATTTCACCTTTCATTGCTTTTTCCGTGATTTCTTTAACTTTTTCGTAATTCTTTGTATATTTTGCAAGCTCGTCTATTATTTCACAATCGATTAATGTACCATCGAGATCAAATACAACTAGCTTCATTCTATTACCTCGAACTCGTAATATTTATATGCGGGATTTTTAACAAAACTATACTCTATATATTTAAAATTTTTTCTCAAGTTAATCACTTCTTCTCTAATCTTAGATTCACTCTCACCATCAATGAGTAATCTTTTGAAAAACGTTGCAATAATCTTCATTTCATTTTCCTTCATACCAATTCTCGTTAATTCTTGAACACCAATTCTTATACCTGATGGATTTTGAACGTTTTTCAAATCATCCCATGGCAATAGATTTTTGTTCACTATTATATTAGCACGTTCAAGTTTTTTTGCAATCTTATCCCCTCCTCCTAATTTTGACACATCTATTACTATTTGATGAGATTCCGTAAATCCATAATCTGCACATAGAACATTAAATCCATAGTTGTATAATTCTTCTGCTAGAGTCTTTGCGTTGATTATTATCTGTTTTGCATATTTCTCACCGAATTCAAGCATCTCAAGCAACGCTATAGCTAGAGCAGCTTTATGATGTAGATGATGATTACTAACCAATCCGGGAAAGGTTTTGTTCTTAAATTTTTTGTAGAGCTCTTCGTCATTTGTCAATATTAACCCTCCCTGAGGTCCAGGAAATGTTTTGTGATGAGAACTCGTAACTATATGTGCTCCTTCTCTAATTGGATCTTGAAACTGTTTCCCAGCAATCAATCCTAAGACGTGTGAAGCATCGTATACTACGATAGCATCTATTTCCTCAGCTATCTCTCTCATTTCTTTGACTGGATGTGGAAATAGAAAGAGACTTGCACCTAAATTTATTATTCTAGGTTTTGTTCTTCTTATCTTCTTTATACTTTTATCAACATCGATATTCATTCTATTCTGATCAAATTCAAAGTAGTAAAACCTAAGCCCAAGTATTCCAGCAGCAGAAATCTCCGTATGACTTATATGACCACCATCTTTAACCGATAGAGAGATTATACCATCGTTTCTTTTGGCAATCGATGCATATGCAGCGAGATTAGCAATTGTTCCTGAAATTGGTCTATATTCTACGAAACTACAGTTGAACAATTTCTTAGAGAGATCGACTACAATACTTTCAACCTCATCAACATATTTACATCCTTGATAAAATCTGTTACCTATATCTCCCTCAGCATATCTATGCTGGAAATCACTTGCAACAATCTCACGTACCAAAGCAGATGAAACGTTTTCACTTGCTATCATAGGTAAGGATTCATCATAGAACTTATGGTGCTCCTTTAATATATTTCTAATCTTTTTTACAATTTCAAAATACATGAAAAATTAAAATAAAATGTTAAAAATAATTTAAAGTTAATTGCTTTGTTAAAGGATCATTTTAACAACCTTTTGTTCTAGATTTAGCTATGATACTTTAGATGTTAAAAATTTTTTCAATCGTTATGTGGTACTTATATAGACCTGATGCTTTAGTAGCGTTGGAGGATGAAGGTGTTAAAAAAGCTTTGGGTAGATATGTTGATATAGTCTCAGAAAAGAAACTTGCTAAATTTCTTATATTAAAAACGATAGAGGTTGATTTTAACGAAGAGGAAGATGAGGAAGAATTGTGGAAATATCACGATCATATGATAAAGAAGTTTAGAGATGAATTGGAAAGAATAGATAAACAAAACGTAACCATAAAGGAATTGGATTTCAAAGAAAAAAACTTGCTTAAGTTAAAGCGTTTCCTCGCATATAAGATGCTAAAATCGTGTGAATTTTGTGAGAGAAGATGTAAAGTTGATAGATTAAAAAAACAAAAAGGTTTCTGTAATCTGGATGCAATTTCAAGACTTAGTTCGGAATTCATTCATCTTGGTGAAGAAGGATGTTTGGTACCAAGCCATACCTTCTTTTTTATTGGATGTAACTTTTACTGTGTTTTTTGTCAAAACTGGACGATTTCACGTCAGTTTGAGAAAGGTATAGCAATAGATGGAAAAACCATTGCTGAAATAGCTACAAGGAGAAAACTCCAAGAGGAATCGAGGAATATAAATCTTGTTGGTGGAGAACCGACACCAAATCTTCACACAATAATGGATATGCTTATAGCATTAAACGTAAACATTCCTATTGTATGGAACTCCAATATGTATATGAGTATAAAAACAATGAAATTGCTTGATGGTTGTGTTGATGTATATTTAGCAGATTTTAAGTATGGAAACGATAAATGTGCGGAAAGATTATCAAACGTTAAGAATTATTTTGAAATTGTCTCTAGAAATCATTTGATTGCAAAGAAACAGGCTGAGTTATTGATAAGACATCTCGTGATGCCAAATCACCTCGATTGTTGTACGAAGCCTATTCTTAACTGGATTAAAAAAAATCTTGGAAACGATGTCCGTGTCAACATAATGGAACAATATAGACCTGAGTTCAAAGCTTATAAATATAAGGATATAAATAGAAGATTAACCAAAAGCGAATATTTAGAGGCAATAAGATATGCGAAAAGTATTGGTTTAACAAATCTTGACTTATGAGGAATCATCAATTCATAATTATCGTTCGAATTTTAGTAATAAACTATTAATTGTAACACTAATCGAAGATAACGCCATTGCGGTTCCGGCAATTTCTGGTCTTATAAAAATTGTTGGATATAACGCTCCAGCAGCTATTGGTATAAGTAATGTATTATATAGAAATGCGTAAAATATGTTGAACTTTATTTTTCTTAAAGTTTTCTCAGATAATTTGAAGAAACTTCTTATCAATTTTAAATCGTCCTTTAGTAATATGATATCTCCAGAAGCTTTTGCTACATCAGTAGCTTTCGAGACTGCTATTCCAACATCTGCTTTTATTAGTGCTGGTGAATCATTTATACCATCACCAACCATCATAACCTTTGCCTTATCCTGATATCTTTCTATGATTTTAGCTTTATCTTCTGGTGAAACTTCTGCATAAAATTCATTAAAACCAAGTTCTTCAGCAACTTTCTTTACAATAATTTCATTATCTCCCGATAAAATTATAAGTTTGATATTTTTATCCTTGAGAAATTTTACAATATCTTTGATATCATTTCTTATCTTATCGGTTAAACCTATTATCCCGGAGATCTTTCCATCAATTGAGATTAAAATAACCGTTACACCTTTTTTTCTTATTTCTTTAAGATCATTTACTATAAAAGATGTATCGATGTCAAACATTTTCATCAACTTTTCATTTCCTACAAGAATTTCATGTCCGTTGTATTTTGCATAGACACCCATTCCAAGAAATGTTTCGAAGAATTTTGGTTCCTCACCATTGTATAAATTCCTTTTCTTTGCTTCTTCAACTATAACTCTTGCTATTGTATGGTTGCTTCTTGATTCAGCTATTGCTGCATATCTCAACACATCTTCCTCACGTTGCCCATAGGTTTTAATTATGCTGATCTCTTGTCTTCCATGCGTGATTGTTCCGGTTTTATCAAAGAACGCATATCCTATCTGTCTAATCAATTCAAAGACTTCAGGATTTCTAACGAGTATACCATTTCTTAACGATTTGTTTATAGCTACCAAATAAACCAAAGGAGAAGCAAGACCTAAAGCGCAGGGACATGAAATTACGAGAACAGCTGATGTGAAGAGAACAGCCTTATATGTCTCTATACCAATTAAAAATTTCCATATGAAAAACGTTAGAGTTGCAACCATTATGACGATCCATGTGAATTTACCAACTATCTTGTCAATATATTTCTGAACACTAGGTTTTTTTATGCTTGATTCTTTCACATACTTTATCATTTGGGATAATGTTGTATCCTTTCCAACTCTTGTAGCTACGATTTTTAGAAAACCACTTCTCACAATTGTACCGGAGATTACAGGATCTCTCTTTTTCTTAACTACAGGTTTTGATTCACCAGTTATTGTAGATTCATCCACTTCTCCATATCCATCCAATATAATACCATCTACTGGAATTGTCTCTCCCTCTTTAACTAAAACAATATCTCGAATTTTAACTTCGTTGAATCTTTTAATCTTTTCCTTGTTATTTTCCAAAACTCTTACGTTTTTTGGTATCAATTTACTTAGTTCTCTAATTGCATCAAACGTTTTTACTCTTAATCTGCTCTCTATATATCTACCTAGTAATATTATTGTGATT
>WAOB01000020.1 GCA_015521505.1 Nanobdellati archaeon
ATGTAAGATACACTTCATCTCTCAAGGACTTACCATACTTTTCATAAGAAAAAGATATTTTCAATTTTGGAGAAAGAATATCTTCAGTTATATTATTAGGTAAAGTAACTTTATAGATATTATATTGCTTGTTATCTATGCTTTCTCTACCAATATATTTTATTGATAGATCATAACTCTTGTCAGATGTGGTGATTTTTCCAAACACAACACTATACCCAGAAGGCAACTCTACTGTCGTCCCATCTTTTCCATAAAGTATAGATCTAACACCTATGTAAAACTCAGAAGACGGAAAGAGATATCTATATACAGTTTCATTATTTCCTATATCAAAATAGGTAAAGTAAATTGCATCGCCCTCTAATATATAGGCAAATTCATCATTAACCTCTATTGTCTTTGTAAAGTTATAGTATAAAACATCTCCAAACTTGTTCTCATAAGCATAAACAAACTTTATAGTCAAATTCTCATTTAAATAGTTTTCAGAAAGTTCATAAGAAACCGGATCATCGTTATCTGGGTCATAGTCAATTACATCAACTAAGCCATCTTTATCATAAATTTCAATAGCAGTATATAACTCTCTTCCACCATCACCTATGTTGTAAATAGTGTAATCCTCCATAGAGATCGTTATATTCTGACCATAATAATATGTTCCATCATTTCTTGTCACTCCATCTATCTTTAATATTCCATCGACTGGTTTTGGATATATCACTAACACTTTAGAGACACAATTATTCTTAGTAGTCACATCAGAACAAAACAATGCAAGATCGATATTACTATCCCTATTCAAAACCAAAAAAGGAATAATATAGATTGCTCTCTCTACCGTTCCTAAAAGAGGAAAAGTAAGTTGATAATTAAGACACGTTCCATCCTCACACATTCCATCCCTCGTATAAGTCCCTAAAAACCCTAAAGAATAGGTCTCTCTAACAAAGATAAAATCCTCGATATTACTTAAAGTAGAAAATTGCAAAGGAGTCTTTGTATTAATATCTAGAAGTTTTAAAGATAAAACAAAAGTGTTATCTGGAGTTAGATTTAAATAATACACTTCGTTAGCATACTCTCCTCTCGGATCTTCATATTTTTTAATCACACTTGGGCTGTCGAAGGTAATGTCATATAATGTGTTTATAGTATTTGTATAAGACATCTCTTCTATTACATCATTATAACATCTCAATTCCATATATCCTTGATCTGGCAAGTCAATCGCATTTACACAATAAAGATTTGATTGTCCCTTATAATTATTAAATGATGCTTCTGTGCCCTCATTACCATATATTATAGAAAAACCATTCCTATCACAAGATACTCTAAAACAAAGATATTTGTTTTGTTGTGTCTCGGAAGAAACATGTGTTATTACCACTAATCCGCTCCCTTCATCATAAAAATGAGATATAGAAGGTAATCCAAAAATTTCTGAAATCCCTCCTGTCAAATTTTGATAATAATCCACTACCTCTTGTTGTGCAGCACAAGTACTTAAGAGTAGAGATATCGAAAACATTACCAAAAACAATACTCTTCCTCTCGGATTTAGAAGCGATAAAATAGCATTCACCATAAATTAATAAATCCTTCCATATCTTTATATAAGTTATGGAAATACGTCAAAATATATATTTTATATTGCTTTATACAATAATAATTGGCTTCATATTAATTTCTTCCACTTTATTATACGTGAGAATAATGCAAATGAATGAGAACATAAAAATTTATGAAAGTGTAGAAGATATAGTAAGCAATTCTTATATGTCATATTTATCTGGTAATTATTACACTTATCAAGACCCTCTCATATCAAGACATAGGTGTTACACTCAATATGGAGGTTCTGATAAAATATACATTATCTGCGATAATCAACAAATCCCTTTTCTAAGTTTAAGAATACCTATCTTAATGGATATAAAAAGAGGTACAGATAAAATATACGTAGAAAGAGGAAGTATAGATTATGGTGTATTCAGATATTTTTATGTGTTAGTTACAACAAAAAGTTTATTGATTATAAGAACAGATATAGAAAACCCTACATTAGAAAATGAAAAATTTTCTGCGTTAGTTAACAATCTATTTTACACAATTCCATTATC
Organism: Nanobdellati archaeon; assembly: GCA_015521505.1. Taxonomy (GTDB): domain Archaea; phylum EX4484-52; class EX4484-52; order EX4484-52; family JAADEF01; genus WAOB01. Next base: position 2,130 of record WAOB01000020.1, read on the forward strand.
TAAAATAATTGGTTTTTATGATTCTGATTCTTATTTAATAATATGCCAGAGAGAAAATGTTAAAGATTGTGATAAAAGCGATTTTTTAGCTACATATTTTCTTTATGAGTCGTTAGAAGATTTTCTTTTAGATCTAAAAGAAACAGGAGGTATCGATTCAAATTCTAATGATGTTAGGAATATGAAAGAATATCTTTCCAATATGTATGACTATATAAACCCGCAATTTATAGCAATAGTTGATAATAAGAATAAATGCCAGGAACATGAAGACTGTATAGTATTTTCTCCTAATAAGATAAAGTATGTGTATAAAACGGACAATGAAAACATATTCTCACAAGAAGTAGTTGACAGTTATGACTTGACATTATTAATATTCTTTAAGAATTTTTACGGAAGTTATGATGGAAAATATTTTGAATTAGTTTTAGAAGGCAGTTATAGAGAAAAATGGAAAGATATGTTAAAATTTTACGCGCGAATTTTATCAATAAGATATGACATGCTAAGTTCTAACATTCAATACGAATACCCGTCCTATGAATCTTGTAGAGAGTGGTTTAATGAACTTTCACAACTTTTTTGTATAAATGAAAGAAGCTTATGTACTCTTGCAAATGAAAACCCATCAGATATAGAAAGAAGGATAGAACATATAAAATCCTTAAACGAACTACTCATAGAGATAAAAGAAATAAGTAAAAAAATAATAACAAATGGGTGTGAAGAAAGGGTGTTTCTATGAGAATAAAATCACAAGGAAAATTAATGGAATTGATTGTAGGTGCTATATTCGTAGTATTTATAATGATAATAATATTTTTTTATTATTATTCTAATTACAATCAAAACATAGAAAAACTGATGAAAAGGAATGCTTATGAAAGGCAAAATATGATCTATGAAATCATCACTTCAGATCAGGCATTTGCAATTTCCTCTAAAGATAAAGGATATCTTGACAAAGCAAAATTGGATGCTATCTTAAATATCGGAAATGACAGAGAGATATGTGAGTTTCTTGAAAACATTGTTGGAAGTAAGGCATATATCTATATAAAAGATCTACAAACCTTCGAAGAGTATGAAATATGTAAGGATAATAAAAACTCTAAAAAAGGTCTTTTAATGTTTGATACATTTACAAATATATATGATCCATATACAAGAGAAATAAGAATAGCATATATAAAAATAGGTGTCATACCATGAAATATAAATCTCAAGCAGGGATTGTATTAAGTATAGTATTATTCTTAATATTTCTATCTATCTCGCTATATCTTCTGCAAGAAAAACCTTCTGAATCAAAAGCATTCAGTTATGAAGACGAATACGCATATAGCATACTAAGATCCTTATTAAGAAGTACTACTATAAGTCCAGATACAGAATGTAAATATGTTAAAGATATAGCAAATAAATATATATATATCACAGATGATACCGTATACTGTTGTAGGATATCAAATTTACCATGTAAAGAATTCATAACTAGAGAAATAGAGACAAAACTTTCCTTAATAGAAGATAATTTAAAAAAACAGTATTATTTTTATTTTGAGATAGGGATAGATGAAAGAGACAGACAAAGAATAGTATATGCTTATGGGAATAAAACCATAAAAGAGTGTAAAGCAAACAAAGTAAGTGCAAAGCAATATCTCTTATCCGGTAGAGAATCTGTAGCAAAGCCTTTTGCAAGAGTAATACTTATGAGAAGGGATGAAATATGTTTGAAATAAAAAAAAGAGACGGATTAAGTAGAATCGGACTTTTTTATGTAAACAAAAAAAAGATCGAAACACCAGACATTGCAGTGGTAATTAATCCTCATAAAATGATAGTTGATATGAAATTTATAAAAAGAAAAGCAAAGGCAGATATTATAATAACCAATGCATATATATTAAAAAACAGCAAACATAGAGAGGAAATCGAAGAAAAAAAATTACACGATTTTTTAGATTTTGATGGTGTAATCTATACAGATTCAGGAACTTTTCAGATGTATTCTAAAGGAAATGTTAAAATAAGTAATGAAGAAACCATAGATTTTCAGATAAAGATAGGAAGTGATCTAATAACTCCTTTAGATGTTTTTACATTACCTACTGACACATATAACGTTGCTTTAAATAAAGCAAAAGAAACATTGAGAAGAATAAATTATTTGTCTAAAAAAACCGAGAATTATGTTTTTCCCATTCAGGGTGGTTTACATATAAAATTGAGAGAAAAAATTGCCAAAGAGTCCAACAAATATAATCCTAAAATATGTGCGATAGGAGGCATTGTTCCTTTAATGGAAAACTACAAATATCTAGATTTGGCTAAAATAATCTTCTCGGTTAAATCAAATCTTAAAGCGTCCTTTCCTGTACATGCCTTTGGAGCAGGACACCCTATGGTCTTTCCCTTATTAGTATTTTTTGGTGTTGACTTATTTGACTCTGCCTCTTATGCACTCTATGCTGAAGAAGGGAGATATATAACAGAAACAAGAACTTATCAACTCAAGAACATGGAATATTTTCCATGTTCTTGTGAGATATGTCTAAAAACCACACCAAAAGAAATGACAAAAGAAGAATTAGCGAAGCACAATCTATTGGTGATAATGAAAGAAATAAGAACAATAAAAGAAATGATAAGAAAGGGCAATATACAAGAATATGTTGAACAAAAAATATCTACCCATCCGGAACTTATAAAGGCATATAGAATGATAAAGGATAAAAAAGTGAAAGATTATCTTTTAAAAAATGAAAGTTCTACAAAAACATCAAGTCTGTTCTGGATTAGAGAGGAAACAAAAGACAGAGCAATATTTGATTTAGTGAAGAGAAAGCTGAAAAATGTTAAAAGTAAATTTGAAAAATTTGAATGGGAATGTAGAATAAAGGTTCCTTTATCTTTATCACTATCTTATCCCTTTGCTCAATATCAAGGATTAAAAGATTATGAAAAATATAAGGAAAAATTAAAGGAGATAATAATGGAAAAAAATAAGAAAGATTTGGAAAATATAGTTAAAGACATACTATCATACCAATTAGAAAATGCAAATGTTTACCAACTAAATTTAAAAGATGTTGAAATAAAAATAAGTAAAACGAATAGAATAAAACATCTTGTCAAGAAGAATAAAATTATGGCAACATTAAGGGCAGAGGACAACATCTTTATCATTTCTAAAGATTTTGCGAAAGAATTGTGGG
>WAOB01000021.1 GCA_015521505.1 Nanobdellati archaeon
ACCACATACAGGACAAGTAATGGAAGTATTTCTGGAATTTTCTTTATCTACGTTTAATTTTCGCTCATAGAATTTATAATCGAGGCATGTTATGAATTTACGATAAGGGAAAGTCGATAATCTATAATTTAGTTGCTTACTCTTCCTTTTACCATTCAGTTTTAAATCACTGGGCTTCTCTCTAATAAGGTCTGCATTATATTGCTTACCTATCTCTGCTAATAGTGTGGTTATTTTCTTCAATCTATCTTCTACACGTTTTCTCTCACGGTAACCATATTTAGCTAGGAGTTTCTTTTGTAGGTATGGGTTTTTCACTTTCATTTGTATGCTCTTTCTTATTCTCCTATAGTTGGTACGTATTTTTCTAATATCATGTCTTATCGAGAACAATGTGGCTTTATTCTTATCATAATCTACCAGTAAGCAATCAACACTATTCTCGTTAACATCTATGAAGAGCTTGTTTTTATGCACATTAACCTCAACGTTTCTACGTATTGTTAAAAGCAAATAAACATTATTCTTGTCAATCAATATCTTAGAATTGCCAAGATTGGCACCGTTAAGCGATCTTATAGCGTGGTTATACTTCAATATAAGAAACTTAAGAAATACGCCACTACTCTTAGACACTTTCAGTATTAAGAAACCGTGCATTTTCTCAAGCTTATACGTATCAATATGAAGCTCTATGACATTATTCTCCTTTACTTTTGGTGGTGATGGATGTGAAATCTTCTTTCTTTTCATTTCTGGTAATTTCCTCCATTTATTCAACAACCTTCTATAGCTTCGGTACATTGCTAGTGCTCTTTTATATGCTTCTTGAACGAACTTATTGTGTAAGTGAGGATATCTCTTCCTTAGAACTTGATAGCATATCTTGTGAGCCTTCTTTCTGCTACGAGTATCATTCCTAACAATAACATCTAAAGCTTCTTTTATCATTGATGTATAATCATTTAGTAAAGAGAGTAATTGATTCTTATCATCTTTTGTTAAAGGTATAAGTTTAACCTTAACCGTTTTCACAACCGTTTTAATCGTTATCCTTCACCACCTCTTCTACAACCTTTTTTATCTTCTTAAACTTTTGGGAACGTTTCCCGTATATTCTTGCGGCGAAACTGATTACAATGGAAACGAAATCTTCTATGAGTTCTTCCATATAGCTTTTCTCCGTTTCTTCCACAACCTCAACTCTAACGTTATGGAATTCGAAGTATCTCTTAAGATATTCGAAACCAAACCTCGTTAACCTATCCTTGAATTCAACCACAACAACATCGACTCTATTCTTCTCAACAATCTCAAAAAGTTTGCGTAATCCTTCCCTATTCTCATCCAATCCACTAGCAACATCTGTTATAATTTCAACAACCTTGTATCCTCTCGCTGAACAATAATTCCTCAACCTATCTATTTGTCTTTCAAGGTTTCCATCTTTCTTCTGTTTATGAGAGCTGACCCTTGCATAAATAACGGCTCGAACTTCCTTTGCTTTCTCCCCTAAAAAACGTTTGAGTTCGTTCTCGGGTATCATCCATAACTTACCTATCCTCTTCGCTCTTAACCTTCCTGACCTAATCCACTTCCTAATAGTTGCTGTTGAAACATTTAGCTTCTTCGCAACCTCTGAAACCTTATATAACCGATCCATACACCCTCATCAATAAACAAAATTTTCCAAAATTTTAAAAATTTCCATAATTTCCAAATCACTCCAAATCCTCAAATCAACGAATTGTCCCCACCATTCTGCATAAGTTTTATTATTATCCCAAATATCATCAAAGAATATTATACCATCTTTGACAGTAAAGCTCTCTATATCTTCAATCCTACCATATAATATTTGTCTCCAGGCATCATAGATAGCATCCCATGTTGGATCTGGATGATCTTCATCTTTGAAATATAAGGTGTATTTTACATAGTTTGTTGTATATTCAACAGAAATTTGATAGAGATTGTTACCCCCGTTAACATTATAATTATTTCCAGAATCATCTATTCCTTTACCACCATAAACATCTGGATAAACCTGTATCCAGTAATATATTGGATATGGAACATTGCTACTTAATGGTGCGTAATATATTTTATAAATATACTTAGAATCTTTATAAATACCTATTGGAATTAATTTTACCATTTCTTTACTAATATTGATATATCTATTAAATTGTTGTTCTTGATCAATTTTGCTTAAATATTCTCTTATTAGTAAATATTTAATTTTCTCCTTCTCTTTTTGTGTTAGGTTCTTTTCAGTGATTCTTTCTAATTTGTCTATAATAACATCTAAACGCTTACTATACTTTCTCACTAAATATTTGGCATAGTTATTTAATTCCTCTGAAGAACGCTCATTAATTAGATATTTACGTACATCATAATCTATTGGTGAAAATAAATGCTTTATTTCAGTACTATTTACTTTATTTGCTCTTACAGAAGCACTTCCTATTATTAACCCTGCCATTATTAAACATATTCCAAAAATTATTTATTTTTCATCTTACTGATAATAATTTAACGGAACGTAATAAGGAGGAATTTAAAATAGAGATTTAAACTCCGCAATTAATTTAACCGACTCCCTAATGGAGTTATCATAAAACCAATTTTTAACTCCTGTATGAAATCGTCTACCATAGAAGTAAGATAAGCGGAAGATGTCTCACTCTTTAAAGCTAAGATATCTCACGAGAGTATAACTATCATTGATATTCAACTTTTAAATTATAATTTATAAGTAGGCAAGTTATATAATGAGAAGATATCTTATAATTATCATGCTGATTATTTTTCATACAATTTAAACTCTCTCTTCTTAGCATTTTGCATATTAATTATTTATAATTCACTATATAAATGTTTCGATTGCCATTGCATCTTCATCCCCGCTTTGAAAAGCGAGGCTTTCTTAACGACGTTTGTTAATACTGACGAATTTCTTTAAATTTGATTTCATTTTCGATTAATTTACATAAAATTGTATATTTAATTTATGTACGAAATGATAAGCATGGATGATTCCTTAAGAATAATCAAAGAATTAAGAGCGAAATACTATTATAAGAGAGGAATTGAAGAAGTAAACGTGGATGAAGCATTGGATAGAGAATTAGCTGAAGATATAATATCACCAAAAACCTTACCAAGGTATAATCTGGCAACTATGGATGGATATGCAATAAGAGCTGAGGATAAATATCCTCTCAAAATAGTTGGAAAGATATTTGCCGATGTTGCCAAAATACCAAAAATTAAGCCTGGAGAAGCGTATTATGTAACAACAGGCAGCCCATTGCCAGAAGGTGCAAATGCCGTTTTAAAAATTGAACTGGCTAAAGTTGAAGGCGAGCTGCTATATGGTGAGAGAATAAAACCATGGACCTATGTCCTAAAAAAGGGATGTGAAGTTAAAGAAGGAGAAGTAGTTATTGAGAAAGGTAGACGAATTAAACCGCAGGAAATTGCGATACTTCATAGTCTTGGAATAAAAAGGGTAAAAGTTTATAGAAAATTAAGAGTAGGCGTTTTTTCAAACGGTGATGAAATAAAGAGAGGATTCATCAACGATATAAATGGGCCGATGATCGTAGCTTTTGTTAAGAAATGGGGACATGATGCAAATTATCTTGGAGTAGTGGGAGATAACTATGAGGAAATTAGAAATATAATCATGAGAGGAATTGATGAGTACGATATTTTAATAACAAGTGGTGGTGTAAGTATAGGAGAAAAGGATTATGTAATAAAAGTATTAAAAAACGAAGGTAAATTATTACTTTATAGAGTTAAACAAAGACCTGGTAAACCTCTAGCAATTGGTATCATAAAAGATAAATTGGTCTTTGGTCTACCAGGTAAACCTGTTGGTGCTTTTGTTTCATGTTTATTTGCATTGAGAACATTCTTTCTTGGAGATGATCCGTTACCTAAAGTTAAAGCAAGAATTGCGCATAGCGTAAAAATACCTACGAAAGGTTTTCGATATATAATATTCGTTAAACTGATAAACGACATGGCATATCCTGTTGGATATGTTGATTCACCAGTCAGATTGTTCCCACAGGATCATCCATACGCAGTAAGTTTAGTAGCACAGACACCTAGATGTATGCTTGCTGATGGTTTTATAATTACAGAGAGAGATCTGAAAGAAGGAGAACTTGTTGAAGTAAATATCTATTAGGTGTTTTTTATGTTTCATAAAGATGAAGCTTTAAAACTTGCTGAAAAAATACATGGACATCTAAGTCCTGGAATAGCTCTTGGAATTAGAATGGTAGAAATTGCTTATAAACATCTTGGTACAAAAAAAAGAGGGAAGGGTATAGTTGGTATAGCAGAAACGAGTATATGTTTGCCAGATGCTTTACAAGCATATGCAGGTACAACACCAGGAAATCAAAACTTAATAGTACTTGATTATGGTAAGTTGGCAATATCTTTAGTTAAATTCGAGGATAAAATTGGATATAGAATTTCATTAAAAAAAGAGGCAGCAAAAATTTGTAAGGAGTTAGATAAGTTTATTTATAGAAAAGAAAAGCTTACTAAAACGGAAAGGGAGAAACTTGTTGAGATATTTTTAAATCTTGATGAAAAATATTTCAACGTCGAAAGAATAAAACTAACAATACCTGTTGGTGTAAAGAAGGAGAAAATTGTTCAATGCGATTCCTGTAAAGAGTTACAACCGGTTAATTATATGAAAAAAGTGAACAATAAATACATTTGTAACATGTGTTTAAATGGTAGATATTATGAAAAAATCTGATATATTTTATTCGTTTTAATATTAAAAAAATTCGAACTTAATATAAAAATTTTTATTTTATAAAATTTTTTAAATCGATAATTATCTCATTTTTTATGATGAATATGTTAAAAGAAAAAGTTATATCATTTGTAATAATCTTAACATTTTTAATATTAAATTTTGCTATAGTATCAGCAATGAGCATGGGGGCTCCAGATGTAAAATGTGCAAAATGTCA